>JAESQE010000423.1 GCA_016765335.1 Planctomycetaceae bacterium | reverse complement strand
GTGTATCGATAATTTGGGGGACTTTAGTTTTTGTCATTTGACTCATCGCAGCGAAACAACAGGCACGGAACGCTTTGTTTTCGAGCCGCACAGTAGCCCCTACATCGCTGACCGGAGACTATTTTCCAAACGACATGTGATGAATTTTTGTAATGATGCAAGTCAGGAAGTTGGCTCGTCGAGATGACTTTCTGATATTGTTTCATCCAGCGGTTCAGGTTTAGATTGAACTGTTGAACCAAGGGCACGATTGAGTTCTGTAAGTTGATCTCGCAGGGCGTGCAGTTCGAGCTTAATTTCCTTGAGTTCTTTTGTCTGCTCAGCTTCTCCCGGTTCGATCAACATACTAGCCACGAACGCAGTGTAGGTAGCGAAAATTGCAACGCCTACTGTCATCAGAATAATTGCAACCATACGTCCGCCTGGGGTGACCGGAACGTAGTCGCCGTACCCGACAGTCGTCATTGTGACGATAGTCCACCAAATCGCATCTTTCCCGGTGCGGATAGACGATTCGGCTTCGGCTTCAAAAACGAGAACTGCCACACTGCCCGTCAGAATGGTTATCACAGTTACCAGTGTTGCCAAAGAAAGTGCATACTGCGAACGGGAAGCGGCAACTTGCTGAGAAAGGACTCGGATCGAACGAATCCCTTTGAGAATTCTTAGAATCCTAGCCAGTCGCCCAAGTCGAAACAATTCAATCGCTGGGATACTGGAAAGTAAATCAATCCACCCCCACGAGAAAAAGTATTTCAGCTTGTTTTCAGCGAGTGTTAATCGAACGAAAAAGTCACCGATGAAAATAATGCAAATCAGCAGATCAATCGTCCCCAGCACATACAGAATGTCTGCACTGACATGAGAAAATGTCTCTTCTGCCACAATGACAATAGCTAGAACACATAACCCCAAAATAAACAGCTCATAAGCTGGGGAATTAATGATTGTTGGATTTTTAAATTTTTTGATTGAAGCCATCGATAGATATTCAGCCCAAAATAAAGTACTTGATGGAACCTCTATTAATTCAAATGGGGCACAGACATTCCTGTGTCTGTTTCGTTTGGCCCTGCCTCAATTCAAGGCAGGCAAGAATGTCTACCCTTCGCCAGGCAATCCTTTTTGAATTAATAGAGGTTCCCTTAATTAAATGTAACCGGTCATGTTATTAACATGTTCCACGATCCCGAAGGATAATCGTGTGTTAAGGTTCACAACAGATTCTTATTATGTCATACTCATATACAGATTGATCAGTGATTCGGATAGATCACTCGTTAAGATCTATTGAGAATGTACAAATCCAGCGAATCCCTCCCTCTTACTTATTTTCGGATATTTCAAATACCACCTTTAGCTTTCTGTTGAAACAGTAAAGCTTCCTGGAGTATCAGCGGTATGAATCAAAACGGACATTGCAATTCCATCTGGCACCGACAGCCTCAAGCGACGGTTTGCCGGTCTCGCAGGGACTTTCTGCAGGAATCTGGTGGAGGCTTGGGTGCGATTGCCTTAGCTGCGATGATGCAACAAAACAGCCAGGCAGCCGAGACGCTTTCGCAAGGCAACAGTTCAACTGCGATCAGCTTTCCACAGTTTCCCGCCAAGGCAAAACGGGTTGTACAGTTTTTTATGGCCGGAGCTGCCAGCCACATTGATTTATGGGATCACAAACCAGAGCTGATAAAGCATCATGGCAAACCATCAGACTTCGGAGAAAAAGTAGAAACTTTTCAAAATGGACTCGGCCCTTGGAAAAAACCGGTCTGGGACTTTAAGCCTTACGGTGAATCCGGGAAGATGCTCAGTGAAGTCGTCTCTGATCTCGGGGCTTGTGCTGATGACATCGCATTTATTCATAATGTTGTCGGCGAAACCGGAATCCATTCTCAGGCCACGTTACTTCAATCAACAGGATTCAATCAGCCAGGATTTCCGGGCATGGGGAGCTGGATCAGTTATGGCCTGGGTAGCGAAAACGATAACTTGCCGACTTTTGTCGTCCTGCCTGACAAACGGGGATACGCATCCAATGGAGCCAAAAACTGGGACGCAGCTTTCCTCCCTTCTCAAAACTCCGGGACTGTAATTTTCCCTGGTCGCGAAACTCCAATCAACGATTTATTCCCTCATAAAAATGGAAGTTTCATCACCAATAAATCTGAGATACAGACACACCGCACGTTAGCCTCATTAAACCAGAAGCACGCATCTGCCCGACCAATCGATTCCCGGCTCGATTCCCGAATTCGATCTTATGAGCTTGCTGCACGAATGCAACTGGCTGCCCCTGAAGCCCTTGATATATCACAAGAGCCGGCACACATTCAAGATTTGTACGGCATTGACAGAGGTTCCACGATTTGGCCTAAAGAGATTAACCCACAAGAAGAGATGGACTACTTTGGTCGGAAGTGCCTGATTGCGAGACGGCTACTGGAACGGGGAGTCCGCTTTGTGCAGATTTGGTCTGGAAATGATAACGGATTTCCCCGCAGAAACTGGGATTCCCATGAAAACATTCAGCGAGACCACGGCCCATTGGCACGCGGCATGGCTTGCGGATCTTCAGCCATCATTCAGGATCTCAAACAACGAGGAATGCTGGACGATACCATCATTCTATGGACAACCGAATTTGGGCGAATGCCTTCGTCTCAAGGTGGCAAAGGTCGCGACCATAACCCGTATGTGTTTACCAACTGGCTCTGTGGCGGAGGTATCAAAGGCGGAGTCACTCATGGTTTAAGTGATCAGTGGGGATATAAGCCCTTGGATCGAGATAACTTCACACAGGGGTACGACGTCCATGCAACCATTTTGCATTTACTGGGCATCGATCACAAAGCTCTCACATTCCGACACAACGGAATCGACCGCCGTCTTACCAACGTCCACGGTCATGTGATTGACGAAATTATTGCTTGAATAGCCTGTCAGATTCAGCCTGCAATTCCTAATACCCAAAGAAACAAATTACGCCAGGATTCCCTGAACGGGCTTGCTGTCTTCCACACCAGTCAATCGTAAATCTAACCCCTGAAACTTAATCGTAAATCGCTTGTGATCAATCCCCAGGCAATGCAATGTCGTGGCATTGAGATCGTGAAT
>JAESQE010000422.1 GCA_016765335.1 Planctomycetaceae bacterium | reverse complement strand
ATCCTTGACCTCCCCAAGATTAGAATAGATAATCCATACTCAGGTATTATCCACGAATACAGGCTCTCGGGGAAACATCAGTTTTCTGACAGAGCCTAGTCGCTACTGTAGCTATTGCAATGTCATTATTCTTAATGAAGGAGATTTATGTTATGAAACTCAAAGAAATTTCAGTTGACCCGGTTCAGTCTATTTTAGGTAGCCCTGAACTTACGACAGAGCTAGAGATTGTGGCTAAATGGACTGATCGTCTTTGGTACTCGGGAGATGATTCTGAAAGGGTGATTCAGGAGATTGTGAAGGATATAGAGATGATTTTGCATGTCAATCCTGATACTGATGTGATCAAGCTGACTGAAATTGTCCATAAAACCAGTGGGAGATCTTTTGCATGGTTTGATAATGAATATGGAGGGCTTGAATAAATGAATGGAATTGAAATAGGTGTAATACACGCTGAGGAAGCATATAGTAAAAAAGTTTTAATGAAAGTGCTTGGCATTTCACAGAAGTTTTGGGATAAGATGTTAGACGAAGGATTGCCTTACGCAATTGTTGGGCATACTCGCTGGGTGACTGGCGAAAATGTCCTGAATTATCTTCATCGCAAAGCAGAAAGGAAATTTAGTTAAGACTACGGACCGTTTCAGAAAGGAGAAAGATATGGCGAGACGGCCCGAGATTGGAAGTATCCAACTTTATCCACTGCGTCCATTACGTCAATCTGATCGTAATGGCTTTGTGCTGAAGTTTTATTGTCCGGTCCGAGGTAAACGTATTCGTAAGAATTGCGGCACGCGAGATCGACGAGAAGCTCGTCGTGTATTGCGAGAATGTCGCGAACGACTACTTGATGGTCGTTACGTTTCCTCCAATGGTGCAATTACTGAAGCTCAGGAACTGACTCTCAAGATAGTGCCACTTTCGGCACCAATCGAAAATCAGGGAATGACCTGGCAAGATTGTTATGAACGATATCGTTCTTTTCGCTCAAAACGATCACGGGAAAGGTCATTGGTTGATTCTCTATCAAGAATCTGTATTGCAGAACGAATTCTATTGAAGTCGTTTGGTGATGCTAATCGAAATGGAGAAATGTTTATGTCAGAAGTGATCACGCTAGACTCTTTAGAGTTCTTGCAGGAACGCTTTTTGGCTGGTGATGAATGCCGTTATTCAAAACGGTCTCGAAACACAGTCAATAGCATGCTTGCAGCTGTGATGGCGTTTGTTCGATTTTGTCATAAACACGGATGGATTGAGAAAGTTCCCGCTGTTGAAAAGTTGGAAACAAGAGATGTTATGAAAGGACGACCAATTACTGGTGAAGAATTTGAGCGAATGCTTGAGGCAACTTCTACGGTGGTTGGTCAAGATGCCTCTGCTGGATGGCAGTTTGCCTTAAAGGTACTTTGGGAAAGTGGATTTCGGCTCAGCGAACTTTTAGAGTTTTCTTGGGACGATGACGAGAAGATTCATCCAATTTGGGCGAATCGTAATCAGCAACATTCCACAATTATTGTTCCACCGTCACAAAAAAACGGTCGGTCGCAAGAAATTCCAATGTTACCTGGCTTGTCAAAACTACTGTTATCGGTGCCAGAACACAATCGAAATAATTTTGTTGTAAATCTGGAACTGAAATCCAAACGAAGCAGGAGAGTTTCGACTGATAAAGTGAGTCGAATAATTTCTTTGATTGGCAAGAAGGCCAGTATTGTTGTCAAGAAAGCGAATAAATCGGAGGGAACACGAGTAAAATATGCGAGTGCTCATGATTTTCGCAGAGGATGTGCAGCTCGGTTAATAAATTCAGGTGTATCCGCAGAGACCTTGAAAGTGGTCATGCGACATGCTGATTTTGCTACGACTGAGAGGCACTATGGCGCCATTCGTTCTGCTCAAGCGGCAGCGAATGAACTGAATAAGAAGCTGAAATCGAATAACACGATTTCTTCATTAGTGGGGGGATTAACGGGGGGAGTTATCGAGAAACGATAACCATCTTACTTCCCATTATCACCATAACTTCTTAACTGATAGTAAGTTATGAAATACACCCGGTAGGGTTCGAACCTACAACCTTCGGTTCCGAAGTGCTACGATACCTTGCAGATGGTTTTCAGAAACCCTGCGAACCCTATTCTCCAAGGGTTTGGCAGGGCTCCAAATAAACGTCATGTCAGCCATATGAGCCTAAAGTGGGTACAGTTTCCTTAAGTGTACCCAGGGGTCATGCTTACAGGCATCTCCCTCCCCGTGATGTGCAAATATTCTACACAATGATTATTCGACGGTAATAGCAACAAATCCGTTTGGCATCTTTTTTGATTCGGCCAAACCTCGACCACGATCTGCCGATGACGCAGGACATGACGTAAGTGTGACACTGGATCGAAACAGTTGCGTCACCCCGTAAGTGCCCTTCAGGTAGTAAGTTACGGCCCGGTGACGCAGGTGACGCAAACTTACTCCATGTCACGAGGCCCATTCAGTTCGAAGGGCTAGTTTCAGGCAACGCTTCTTTAAATATCCTATTTCAGAGGCAATCGAGATTCTAGATCCGTTGACTCAGCGACTCACTCTTTAAAACCACTCAACCAGGGTGAAATCAACGTGAACTTTGTTTTCAGATAAATGGAATCATTAACGATTTCAAGAGCACCCTGCTGGTGCTATTCACCTGAATAAACAGTTCTGAATAACGAATAGAGATTCTGAAAAGACAGAGACTGCTGCCCGATAAGTACTTACCTCGATAATACATGATTTTTTTGGAGGGGATATGAATACGCAGCCAGTTAAGTAGAGGACCTGACATCGCGGCATTGAATCTTAAAAAACTTCGGCATGTGACCGGAACCGTGGTTGAGGCCCCTCTTATTAAAATAGGAGAAAGTATATGTCTAATCTTGGAAGCACTTTAAAAAATTCTGGAGCAGCTGATGCCGGACAGGTGGAAACTGTTTTTGAGCAATCGTTAAACGCAAATAATGGTCACTCAAAACAAGCGAATGGTCGGATTCAGAATTACCCAGACAAAGACTTGAGACTGGAGAGTATAAACCCAACAGGCCCAAAGATAAAGACCGAGAGCAGACAGTCAGATGAAACGGTTCAGAGTTCTCCCAACTCAGACAGTCGTGAGGTTGATCATTCATCGGCATCACAAACACAGGATGTTGGAGAAAGAGACAGGACGCAAGTTGAAGAAAATGATCAGCATGCAGGAGGAAGCCATTCATCAGCAGAAGACTGTTCTAAGAAGACCAAGCCTGAAAAGTTCGCAATAGAGCTAACTGCTGATAAGCTAGTTAGCCTGATGGTGGAAAAAAGTAATGTTGAGTTTTTCCGTGATCAACACGGAGTGGCTT
>JAESQE010000666.1 GCA_016765335.1 Planctomycetaceae bacterium | reverse complement strand
TTGCGACCTGATCATTGCGGCTGCGTCCCGTGTGCAGTTTACGTCCGATATCTCCGGTGCGATTGATCAACTCCTGCTCGATATGCATGTGAATGTCTTCGAGTTCAATGCGAAATTCGAAGTTACCTTGCTTGATTTCTTCCAGGATCTCATCCAAAGTCGAGCAGATTGTGTCACGCTCCTCAGCAGTAATTAAACCGACTTCGCTGAGCATCGTTGCATGCGTCTGAGACCCCCGAACATCGTAGGGTGCTAAGCGAGCATCAAAACTGATCGATTCGGTAAACTGTTCGACGCGACGGTCTGTTGCTTCGGAAAAACGTCCGCCCCATGCTTTTTGAGCCACGCGATTCTTCTTTCTTTAGGTGATTTAATAATTTTAGGCTAGGCACAGCCTAACTTGTAAGTTTCAACGATGCTTTAAACGTTAGTATTTTAACCACGGAGACACTGAGTTAGATTCTACTTGAGACAACTTCTTTACTTCAAGATCTCCGTGCCCTCCGAGTCTCTGTGGTTAATTCTGATTTTCCTGTTGTTGACAAAGCCGGATTTTAGTATGAGCTGACTCCAATCAGTACTCTGAAGCCCCCTCTTACCAAGGGGGAGAACTTCATCTTAAACTGTTGAACCACACACTTATTATATCTGGTAGTCCGGAAAATTCGAACTAGGCGACTTGCGTCGTTTCTTTTCCCAGCGACTAAACAGCCAATTCACAACCACCCCCCAAACAATGGGAATCACAACACAGGCCAAAATGTAAAGAGTGGTACGTAGCATAAAATTAAAATCTACTTCGTTGTTTACTCACTAATTATTTTAGGGAACCTCTATTAATTGAATCCCAGAGCTTATTGAAGACTGTTTGATTATTAAAAGCGTTCAAAACCCCCCTCTCACTCCCCCTTCGTAAGGGGGAGAACCAATTACTAGAGATTCCCTTTATAATAAAGTCTAAGTGAAATCATTTAGGGCATGCGTGTTCATCTGTGTCAATTCGTGGCTAATGATTTTCTTCGTGTTCTTCCTGCCTTCGTGGTGATAAATAGTTTTTCTTTTCCGGATTTAAGCAAGACGATTGGTTACTCCGAACTAATTTCGACACGATGACCATCCGGGTCGGCCAGGAAAAACTGGACCGCTCCATCGGGCCGGAGTTTTGGTTTTGAAATAACATCCAAAGTGTATTCGCTAGCTTGCAGTTTTTCCCAGGCTGCCTGGGCATCAGCAATGCAAAACGCAAAATGATGAGCACGTGTCGAACGTTTTTGATCTGCTGGCACGCCTGCTTCTCCCGACTGATCATGCTCCAAAATGAGATGAATCAGCGTTTTGCCTGCCTGGAACCACGAGCCTTTGAAGTTGAAATCCGGACGAGGAACTTCCTGCATCCCGAGCATTTCCACATAAAACTTTCGGCTCTCTTCCAGAGACTTCACGACCAACGTGATATGATCGATGCTTTCGACTTCAATAACAGACATTCGGCCTGATCTCTCTTTTTCAATTCTCACTGGGGTGTCACTGTCTGGCTTGCCCAGCAGTGCAATTGTTGTTCGAACTTTTGTATGTCACAAAGGCAAATGACACAGACAGGAATGTCTGTGCTCCGATATTTCGACAGTGCTCCGGTTAACACTTTGCTGGGTCTCGACCCAGCCTACGATCTTTAGCTCATGACGACTGGTTCGCCGATGCTCCAGCTGTGACCGTCACGAATGATTTTACGATACAATGTGTCTCGCTCAACTGGAATGCGTCCGGTTTCCTGGATCATGCGATGAATTTTCTCGACACTCAAAGCTTGAGGCGTTGTGGCTCCAGCTTCATGATAAATTGTTTCATGCACCACGGTGCCATCCAAATCGTCTGCACCAAAGCCAAGTGCAACCTGAGCTGTCTTTTCACCCAGCATCACCCAGTACGCTTTGATGTGATCAAAGTTATCGAGCATCAAACGGCTGAGCGCAACGATTCGCAAATCCATCTGTCCGGTCGGCTTGGGAATGTGATCCAGTCCGGTATTATCGGGATGGAACGCTAACGGGACAAATGTTTGGAACCCGCCTGTTTCATCCTGAAGCAATCGCAATCGGTTCAAGTGATCAATCCGATGCTCAGCTTGTTCGACATGACCATAAAGCATTGTCGCATTGGTTCGAATACCGAGTTGATGAGCTGCCCGATGAATTTGAATCCATTTTTCAGAATCAGCTTTGTGTTCGCAAAGTTGTCTGCGAACCGACTCGTCAAAGATTTCTGCCCCGCCGCCCGGCATGCTTCCCAGGCCAACATCCAGCAATTGCTGAAGCACCCAGTCGAATGGCTTTTTGGTGATATGACTAAACCAGTTAATTTCAACAGCTGTCCAACCTTTGATATGAATGTTCGGGTCGGTTTCATGGATCACGCGAATGACATCCAGGTACCAGTCAAACTTTTTCTGATGATGCAGACCGCCGACAACATGAATTTCGGTCGCTCCCTGTTGCCGAGCTTCTTCGACACGCTCGCGGACCATATCGTCTGTAAAGGTGTAAGCTTTTTCGTCTTTCAGATCAGCCCGAAATGCACAGAATTTGCATCGATACACACAGACATTCGTTGGGTTCAGGTGAATGTTGGTGTTGTAATAAGCGAAGTTGCCGTTTTTGCGTTCTCGCACACGGTTGGCTAAATCGCCCAGCGTTAGCAGATCGGCTTTTTGATCGAGAAAGAGACCGTCTTCAATGCTCAGTCGCTGCTTCGCTTCGACTTTTTCGGTGATTTCAAGAATACGTTGAGCGTGTTCCTGATTTTGTACGTTTGCTGTAGTCATAATGGTATCTGTATATAAACCGTAGGGTCCGCTGTGCGGGCCGAAACAAGCTGATTTCACGAAGAACTTTTGCCTCTCGGTCTGCACAGCAGACCCTACTATTGCAACGAGCGTTAAATGGCAGACAGTTTAATGATTTTGGAATATGATTTCCTGGCGACTCACCCAACGTAGCCGGTATCAAACAGGAGAGATTTGAATAAACCACGGAGGCACAGAGGTCACAGAGAAAAACCCAAGACCGTCTATCTTTTGAGTTAAAAGAGGTTCATCCGACTCATGCGTGTTTTGCTTGATGGATCGCCAGGATCTTTAATTTGAAACACTCCTGGTTTCGGTAGCCGTAGGCTGTTCGTTTCAGTGTTTTGATTTTATTGTTCAAGCCTTCCAGCGGGCCGGTGGATATCGGGTGATCGTACCAAGCTAAGATTCCTGATCGGAAACCC
>JAESQE010000421.1 GCA_016765335.1 Planctomycetaceae bacterium | reverse complement strand
TCACCATTCTCAGCAGAGCCAACCGCGGCCAACTCTTCAGTTTCCGGTTCCTCAACGCTGGTAGAATCGAAGTCTAACTGTTTCGTATCGCCAACTTCTTTAACGCTGACACGCACAAGATTCTTGCCTTCGAACGCATTTCGCAGCAATTCTTCAGCGAGTGGATCTTCAATGTACATTTCAACGGAACGTCGAAGCGGACGAGCACCATATTCAAGATTATCGCCTTCTTGACCTTTGTCGATCAGGAAGTCTCGTGTTTCGTCTGTCAGTTCCAGTTGCAAACCACGTTCGCCGAGTCGATCACGAACTTTTGTCAATTCAATATCGACAATCAGTCGTAAGTTATCGTGCGTCAGTTTACGGAAGATGACAACTTCGTCCAAACGTCCCAGGAATTCTGGCTTGAAGACTTTCTGCAGCACTTGCTGGACTTCCAGCTTCATCGTTTCGTAAGAACTGTCTTCGTCTTTGTTGGTGGAAAATCCGAATGAAGATGCATTGGAAATAACCTGTGCACCAGCATTGGTGGTCATTATCAGAATGACATTCTTGAAGTCTACTTTGCGACCAAAGCTATCGGTCAAATGGCCTTCTTCCATAATCTGAAGTAACATATTGTAGACATCTGGATGAGCCTTTTCGATTTCATCAAGCAGAACGACCGCATAAGGACGTCTTCGAATTTTCTCTGTCAGTTGTCCACCTTCTTCGTAACCAACATACCCGGGAGGGGCACCGATCAAGCGAGAAATATTGTGCTTTTCCTGGTACTCACTCATGTCGATTTGAATCAGAGAATCTTCATTCCCAAACATAAACTCTGCAAGCGTTTTAGCGAGCAGCGTTTTGCCGACACCGGTTGGCCCTGCAAACAGGAACGTTCCGGTAGGTCGTTTGGGATCTTTCAAGCCACTTCGAGATCTTCGAACTGCTTTAGAAATCTGCTTGATCGCTTCATCTTGAGAAACGACACGTTTGTGCAAATCGTCTTCCATTGCCAAAAGTCGTACAGCGTCTTCGCTGGTAACTCGGGTCAGCGGCACACCAGTCATTTTTGCGACAACTGTTGCAGCAACCTCTGCATCGACCACGCCATCTTTCTGCTTCGATTTATCTTTCCACTCTTGCATGATCTGTTCTTTTTTCTTTTTCACCTTATCGGCTTGATCACGCAAGCTGGCCGCTTTTTCGAAGTCCTGATTCGCAACGGCTTCTTCTTTTTGTTGATTGAGCCGTTCGACGTCTTCTTCGAGTTCCTTCAAATCTGGTGGACGAACCATCGTTTTGAGTCGCACGTACGCACCGGCTTCGTCAATCACGTCGATTGCTTTATCTGGTAAGCAGCGTCCGGTAATGTAACGTGAAGAAAGCTCAACAGCTTTTTCAATGGCATCGTCCGTAATTTGGACTTTATGATGCGATTCGTATCGTTCACGCAAGCCTTTGAGGATTTCAATAGTTTGCGGTTCGGTTGGTGGTTCGACCATTACCATCTGGAAGCGGCGTTCCAACGCACTATCTTTTTCGATGTATTTACGGTACTCATCAAGAGTCGTTGCACCGATACACTGTAATTCTCCTCGACTTAAAGCTGGCTTGAGAACATTAGAAGCATCGATGGCTCCTTCTGCACCGCCTGCTCCCACGAGTGTGTGTAATTCGTCAATAAACAGAATTGTATCCTTCGCACGGCGAACTTCGTTCATCACCGCTTTGATACGTTCTTCGAACTGACCACGATACTTCGTTCCTGCAACCATCATTGCCAAGTCCAAAACGACAATTCGTTTGCCGGCTAACAGATCCGGAACTTCACCGTTGATACACATCTGAGCAAACCCCTCGACGATTGCAGTCTTACCGACTCCAGCTTCGCCCAGCAGTACAGGATTGTTTTTCTGACGTCGACAAAGGATTTGGATCACACGTTCGATTTCTCGTTCGCGACCAATAACCGGATCAAGTTTTCCCTGCCTTGCCAATTCGCTCAAATCGCGACCAAAACTATCAAGCGCTGGTGTTTTACTGTTTTTACTTGATTTCGAACTTCCGGCAGGGCCGCTGCGTTCGCTGGTTTCTGCACCTTCGAGTCCATGACCCAACAGGTTCAGAACTTCTTCTCGCACATCTTCCAGTTTCAAACCAAGATTCATCAGAACCTGGGCAGCCACTCCTTCTTGTTCACGAAGCAGGCCGAGCAACAAGTGCTCGGTGCCGACATAATTGTGATTGAGGTTGCGAGCTTCTTCCATCGCATATTCAATCACTTTTTTAGCGCGAGGCGTTTGTGGAAGTTTTCCCATCGTGACCATATCTGGCCCCGTCTGGACAATCTTTTCCACTTCGAGTCGAATTTTTCTCAGGTCGACTTCCAGATTTTTCAATACATTGGCTGCAACCCCAGAGCCTTCTTTCACTAAGCCGAGCAGCATGTGCTCAGTCCCAATGTATTCATGATTGAATCGCTGGGCTTCCTGGTTGGCCAATTGCATGACCTTACGTGCTCTGTCCGTGAATCGTTCGTACATAAATTTTCAACTCCTGGTTTATGCAGCTTTTAGCTGCGTCGAAATGCCGTCTATCAGGGATCAGACAGTCACTCTTTATCATCTTCGGTTAATCTCATTCGCACCGAGGCAATGAGTCCAAGCCGATATCCTCAAAGCTTACTCCATTTTTGTTGCAATTCCACTCAAACGGATTTGCCATCGCTTCAATACTAGTACATACCTGCAAGGCCCGATCAAATTTCAGTAGAAAACAGAACAATGCGGACCGAATAAAAATCGATCAAATAGTCACGCTTCCTGCAACCGAAAAAACCAGATGCAATCACCAATCAGTTCTGTCAAATATAACAGTTCTTCCGGGCGATGCACTCCCAGCAGACCATACACAAGAGAATTCTAGTTCTCCGCAGCAATTAGGACAAGATAACTGTTTCCGAAAGCCTGCCAAAATCCTCGAAAGCCTATATTAATACAGTCTTTGCCGGAATTTTCGCCCCCGAGATGCCTTAGACGCTTGGGAAAGACAGCCTTTGACAAATCATAATCGCCTGATATGAACCTTGGCATGAGAGATATGAGAGGGGGTTAGCCTGCTTCTTGGAATCAAATTGCCTTCAAAAAGCCTTGGGATTCCATTTTTCAGAGCTTCCTTTAATTCGATTTAGTGATAAAAAACAGTTCAAAAACCCCTCTCACTCCCCG
>JAESQE010000420.1 GCA_016765335.1 Planctomycetaceae bacterium | reverse complement strand
GTCTGCACAGCAGACCCTACCATTTTGAAGAACACCACAGACTAAACAATGAAACTTGCAGAACTAAATATCGATCAAATCGTAAACGCTGTGTTGAAACAAATTCAACACGGTGCAAGCGCTTCGTCGATAAATCCTGTAAGCCCCAAACAACCAAGCAGCCCAACTGGCCCGATTCAAATTTCAGGCCGAATCATTACTGCTGATTTGTTATCACAAAAGACAACAGCATCTGCCAGCGTGCAATTCGAATCCAAAGCGATCATCACACCGGCAGCTCGGGATTATATCAAAGAACAAAGAATACTTGTTTCCTCGACTTCCGTCACATCACAGGCAGCTAATTCATCACCGGCTCAAACATCAAGTAGCTGGTTGAGCCTTGGAGTACACAGCAGCGAATCGTTGGAATCAGCGGCTGCATCAGTGATTCGAGATTCGGGAGATATTTGGGAACAACAGTTTGTTGATTCCACTGAAACAGCTGCTCAACAAGCGGTGATGGAAATCAAATCAGAAAACAAAACAGGCGTTGTGATTTTCACAGATCAACCTGCGACCGCAGCTTGTCTGGTGAATCGAAACGAAATTATTCGCGGAGTGGCTGTGCGTCGTCCGAATGATACCTCTGATATTGCAGAATTAAATGCAAACGTAATTTGTATCCCAGGGCGAGGACTCAGTTTCACAGAGTATAGAAACCTATTGAAGTACATTCTCTCACGGTAAGTATAAGAAATCGTCGGGTCTGCTGTGCGGACCAATCACTAAGCAGGAACAAGACATGAGAGTCTGCGAAATCATTGGCAAAGTGACACTGTCTCAGTGGCATCCTTCATTAAAAGGTGCCAGCTGGAGACTTGCAGTCCCTTTGAAGTTGGAAGGAATTGAAGGCAAGCAGGCAGGACGGACCGAGCCGATTGTTATTTACGATGAAATTGGAGGCGACACCGGCATGCTGGTGGCGATTGCAGAAGGCCCCGAAGCCAGTGCACCGTTTCATCCCGAACAGAAACCAATTGATGGCTACAGCGTTGCAATTTTAGATCACATCGAAGTTGAGAATTAAATCGGACTACTTAAGTCTGCATCTCTCACTCATTATTACACTAAACTTTTTTGTTGGAGAAAATTATGGAAAATCGCTGGAACTCAGGAATCAACGACCGCAAACTAAAAGAAGAAATCTGCGAAATTGGCCGACGTATTTACAACAAAGGCTTTGCAGCTGCGAATGATGGAAACATTTCTATCCGTGTTGGCGAAAACGAAGTTCTGTGCTCTCCAACGATGATCTGCAAAGGATTCATGGAGCCAGATGATATTTGTGCTGTTGATATGAATGGCGATCAGATTGCAGGAAAAAGAAAACGGACCAGCGAAGTGCTGCTTCACTTGGCAATCATGAAAGAACGACCAGATGTCAAAGCTGTTGTGCATTGCCACCCTCCTCACGCAACAGCTTTTGCTGTCACCAGAGAACCAATCCCACAGTGTATTCTTCCTGAAGTGGAAGTTTTCATGGGAGAAGTTCCCATGGCTCCTTACGAGACACCCGGTGGACACGACTTTGCAAACACTGTTCTTCCATTTTTGAAATCAACGAACTCGATTATTCTTAATAATCATGGAACAGTAACCTTCGGTAAAGATTTGACCGATGCGTACTGGAAGACCGAGATCCTCGACGCTTACTGTCGAATTCTGATTCTCTCCAAGCAACTTGGTGGAGTGACTTATCTGGGTGAGAAAAAAAGTCGCGAGCTGATCGATCTGAAAAAGAAACTCGGCTTTGACGATCCTCGTTTCAACAACGAAGACTGCGATCTGTGCGGCAACAGTGCATTCCGGGATGGATACAAAGAAAACCAACCTCAACAGAAAGCCTTCGAAAAAGCTCCAGAATTTCCTGGCTACTTGCAGACTCCTTCCTACGAGAAAAACAAAGGCGAAAGCTGTAGCACGAACAACAGCACAAACAACAGTGGAGTTGACATGGACCAACTCGTCAAAGCCATCACCGAGCAAGTCATGGCTTCCCTGGGAAAATAGTTTCGTAACAGGTAGAAAAAACGTGAGTTTCCCGTGCCAGCATTGGCGCAGGTCGCCTAATAGTCCGCACAGCAGATCCTACATATAAAGTGAGAATATTATGAAAGTCAGTATTATTGGCGGCGGTGGACTAGTCGGTTCCTGTGCTGCGTTTGCGCTTCAAGCCGGTGGAATTGTCCGTGAAATTGCCTTGGTCGATGTCAATCGGGATTTGGTCGAAGGTCAAGCGTTAGACTTGATTCATGGCTCAGCCTTCATGGCCGATCAAACAATTACAGCTGGTGGACCGGAAGATTCTGCTGATGCAGACGTGATCGTGATTACTGCTGGTTTGCGACGTAAGGCAGATGAAAGTCGTCTCGATTTGATCAACCGAAATGTATCATTGTTTCGTAACATTTTGGCCGACCTGAAAAAAGTGGGCACCAAAAAAGACGCGATCATCTTTGTGGTTTCGAATCCGGTTGATGTTCTGACTTACTTGGCGATTCATGAACTAGGACTTCCTCCGCAACAAGTGATCGGGCTGGGAACAGTTCTGGATACCGCTCGTTTGCGAGGGATGATGGCTCACCGCTTGAATGTGCCTGCCACTCAGGTGCAGACTCTCATCTTGGGCGAACATGGCGATAGCATGGTACCGATTTGGTCTGCAGCTCAAATTGCTGGACTTCCGTTGGAGAAATGGCCGGGCGTTAACTCTTCTATCATTGCTGATGTCGAGAAAAAGACACGAGGCAGTGGAGCAGAAGTGATTAAGAAAAAAGGTGGAGCCGGCTTTGCAGTGGGTGTTTCTATCGCAGAAGTTGTGCATAGCATCGCGTTAGACCAGAAACGCATTCTGCCTGTTTCTTCTTTGCAAAACGGTGCCTACGGAATGCGCGATGTCAGTATTTCAGTGCCTACGGTTGTCGGACGAGCTGGAGTTCTGGATCACGTCGAAATTGATCTGTGGCCCAAAGAAAAAATGGGCCTGCAAAACTCAGCAAATGTCCTCAAAGGCACCATTGATACTGTCATGAGGGGCCTGCAATAAGGCCACTTTGCTACTGAAACGATACCAGATGCAGTAAACAAACAGGCAGTTTACTCCCATAATCTCAGCAAGCCGGTCTGATAATCGTTCGGACCGGCTTGATTGCACAACTGTTAGCGATGTGCCCCAGAAATACGCGATCAATGTCAATAAGACGTGCAATCTGCGTCGATGACTGTCATAATCGGCGTAAACGGCAACTGTTAAATGTAATCACTGGCACTTGGATGGTGCCGCAAGCCGAGTCGGTCTTAGTCTTATTAAATGGTTCGGAGAGTATGTCTCATGGGCAAATGGAGCGCGTTTCTGATCTCACTGATTCCCGCTGGGCTGGCTGGCTACCTATGCTTTCTGCTTGTCGATATCGGCTTGGCAATTCCCGATGACAAAATGGGAATGATGTTTTGGGGACCACTCGGTGCAGGTTTCCTGGGCTGCGTGATGGCTACCCTGACTCCGTTTGGAATTGCGATCTTTGTCAGATCATCTCCAAAACAATCAAAAAACCTGGCTGACGACAATCAAGATGATAATTATGATGACGAATCAGAAGATGATCTGGTCGGTTCAGATTTTGAATCTGATGATGATTTGAACGCATCAGACTTCGAATCGAATGAGTTTGAAGATGATTCCAGCTCGGAGTTTCAAACTGCTGAACTGGACTCCGGGGATTTTGACGACGAAGATTTCGGCGATGATCTCAGCAGTGAATTTGACGTCTTCGCAGATGATGACGAAGACGATTCTCTGGCGTAATGGCTGTTGAAGAATCTCCTTGCAAATTCTCGTCGCCGCTTCTTTTAAAGATCTGCCGAAAATCTATCGTCTCTCAAGAGAAGCTCTGAAATTTGAATTCCAGAGCTTCCTGAAGACAGCTTGGTTTTAATACTTTGTCGATACTGAAAAACTCTTTTGGAACTTGCTTGTGGGATGGTGGCTGGGGATTGAGGTGTTGGAATTTGCAAGGTTTTTGTCTGCCCGTCTTCGAAACCTTGCAATTTGAGTCACGTATGAAACCCAAAGCTCCCTCTGGAAAATCTCAGTTTCAGCTCTTTCAGGCTCACTTTGATCAAATTCTTAATCACAATCATCCGTTGATTGTACT
>JAESQE010000419.1 GCA_016765335.1 Planctomycetaceae bacterium | reverse complement strand
CCATGTGTAATGCGGTGGCCCGGCAAGATTCCAGCTGGGACGGTTTGCGATGAACTGGCTGCAACAATCGATATTTTCCCAACCATTGCAGCGATTATCGGGGCTAAATTACCTTCGCACGATATTGATGGCAAAGACATTCGCCCATTAATTTTCGGCGAGAAAGGTGCTAAAACACCCCACGAATCCTACTACTATTACTATGGCAAACAATTACAGGCGATTCGTAGCGGCGACTGGAAACTGCACTTCCCTCATTCGTATCGCAGCTTGGTAGGAGATCCCGGAAAAGATGGCATCCCCGCTGGTTACGCTCAACGTAAAACAACCTATGAATTATACAACCTGAAAACCGATCAAGGAGAAACCACCAACGTCATCGCTAAGCACCCTGAGGTTGTTGCTCGATTAAAGAAACTGGCAGAACAGGCGAGAGACGAACTGGGAGATTCTTCAACAAAACAAAAAGGCAAAGGAACCCGTCCCGCAGGACAAATTTAGAGTGCGTGAAGCATCTTACGAGTCTAATAGTCCAACTACCGTTAATTGATAGACGGCTTAGAAATTTTAAGATACGATTTTCAGACTTCTCTCCCAGCGTAGTTGGAATTAAACAGGCAAAAGTAAAATAAACCACGGAAGCACAGAGGTCACAGAGGTCACAGAGGAAAGCTTAGACAATTCGTCATTCATCGCAGAATGAGACGGTATATCTCTTGAATTGTCCTGACGATCTTACAGTTTCTTTTTTCTAACTCGGTGATCTCTGCGCCTCCGTGGTGAAAATAGTTTTCAGTTTTCACTTGTTCCCGGCAAGGATTTTGACCGCCAGTAAGACAGCTGACAATTAACGATCTCGTTGGTCTACCAGCAACGGTTTAATCTCACAAAAGTTGCCCGGGGAGTGTATTGAAAAACCGCGAACAAGAATTATTCCAACAGGCGGATTCGCTGCAAATCTGGGACGCGAATTTGGGTGGAGACGGGGCCCAGGTTAATGGTCTTCTTTTTTGAAGGCAGATGCAGGATTAATGGGCGTCCAATGAGGAGGTGCTTATTCACCGAGCCGGCGGGCCAGTGGCGAGAATCGATGGAGACTTCCGAATTGTCTCCTAGAACAAACAGCTCATTTTCCTGTAGATGAAATTGCTTGGGGGCTTGGCTACGATCTTTGGGGCGATAGTAAAGATCTCGATAAACACGAATTCGTTTCAGTACGATTGGGCCGCCCGCTGCACCGATTCGTACTGGTCTTAAAGGGACTTCGGGGTCACCAGCGGTTGCCTCTTGTGTTTGATTCTCCTGGGATCGGTTGCGATAGGCGTAAGGTTCAAAAACAAGCTGACCGTCAATGCACACCAGAACTTGCCGATCCATGACGGACATTTCAATTTTCACTAACTGGTTAAATTGCAAATCAGGTAATTGACCAGCCCGCAGTGATGTCGAATTTCCATGTGCGTGCAACTGAACCGTTCGGGCAGAGAAATCGAATTGACACGCAAAATCGTATTCCCCATCATTGATGCACAAGGTCAAAAGTGACTGCAAAGATTCCGGTTCAACATCTAACTCAATCATTAAATCTCGAACCGGAAAATAAGGCCGACCTGAAATTTGATTGTAGGCCAGTTGATCAGTAATCGGTCGCATGTGAGAGATGTTAAATAGTTCTTCCAGGGCAGCATGAAACGGCCTATCGACTGAAACTTTTTTCAATTTCTGCATCACTTCGGCAGACAATGCTCCTCGGCACGAAAGGACTTTCTTCACTTGATCGTACTGCAACGGTGCATTTTCGGTTGGCAGCGAAACATCACGTGGCCACTGTTGTAGCAATACGGTTTTCTTTTCCGATCCGCCCAGTCGTACCCACCGACGATAAACGAGCCAGTTTCCCGTATTCAATTCTGAGTTCTGCTCGCTGCGTTGATCGTTTTCGGTACTTGGTTCAAATCGATATCCAGATTCCTGTTGCTGCCAGGATGGAGTACCGTTACTACCAACTGGCTGCCAGCAGTTTCGAAAATCATCGTCTTGAAATTGCGGTTGGTAATTCGAATCCGAAACCAAAACTCTCATCTGTCTCTGTTCAGCCAGGCATTTTCTTTGAATTTCATTTTTGACGTAGACATCGCCATCCTTCAAAGTAATCACTTCTCCGGGCAGGCCAACAATACGCTTGGCGTAAGCCTGGGTCGGGCGATGTGGATTCCGGAAAATTACCGATGCCCATCTGCTGGGAGGATGCCATTCAAATGCGAGCTTGTCTGCTAATAATTGGTCACCCTCATTGATCACCAAATTGCTGCTACTGATGTGCTGATAGTTGCAGTTTGGACAAACTATTTTACTTGAACCAGAACTTTTATTTGAACCAGAAATCTGAGCCGTTTCCCCACCCTTGGTTTTCTCTGTCTTCACATCGTGACTAAGTGCTCGAATCGGAAAGCGATGATTTTTTTCGGTAGCAGTCCAGGCAAACTGAATCTGACAATCCGGGCAGACAATGCGATAATGATACCCTCTGAATGCAGGAGCCATCGAACCGGTTGAAATCATAAAACCTTCTAAGGCGAACGTGCGAAACAGAGTGACTGCCAACGCAAGTACCACCAGGGCTTCGAGGAGATGCCTGATTATTCCTGAAGAAACTTGCTGCGTCGACCGAACCGGCTGTGATTGCTGACTTGGCCGGGGCAACTGTCTGGTGCGTCTTCTCGAAGTGGATCGATCACTGACAGTTTGAGATCGCGAGGACGAATTTGAGCCTCGCTCTCTGCTCGAACGAGGCTCAAATTCTGTATGTTGCAGATGTTGTTGTTTCTGGACCGTATTTTGAACCGGTGGCCCAGAATACTTACGAGCCTTGTATTTCTTTTTTTTCGGAGCAGGTGGTCCAAGCACAGGGGCGGGGGCAGCAGGATCTATGACGCGATCATCAACTGCTGGCGATGCAGGTTCTGGGTTTGGTGGCGGTGCTGAATTTTCAAGAAAATCCGTTTCGTTACGTAAACCCGCCTGTCTCACTGCTTCTGCAAGTGATTCTCGCTGATCCTTTGATGAGGAAGAATTCGACAGACGACCTGACATCGCAATAACTTCCGTGTCCTGCTTTGACTAAAGGGAACCTCTAATAACAGTTTGACGCAAGTATCCAAGCTCCCTGCTTTCTGAATAATGCTAACCGAATTGATTATAAACAGCATCTCACTTTGAGTGAATACGAATCCTATTGCCTCTTTCTGTAATAAGGCATCCTGAAAATCTCATACCAATTTCAATGATAAACATTTGGGTTATTATTGAACGGACAGTGCATCAACTGCAACAACAACATAGTTGCCTGCATTTTGACGTTGTGTGAAACGGATGGCCAAGCGAGAATCTGGATAATTCCAAATCAGAACCGTTTGCCTTTTTGAAGTGATTCTGGAAGCCGTTTTCGGCCCCCCCAACGAACTTGCCACTTGTTCTCTGGTCATCCCAACCACAATTCGACCATTTTGCATTGCCAGTTCGATTTTGCTCAGCTTGGTGACCGGCAAAATACTACGAGAAACCCACTCATCTTTTTGTAGAACATAATTTCGTTTCGCCAACTCAGCTCCAATCGCTTCGTCCTCTGGAAATCGTTTGATCCCCAAAAGCAACAGTTCCTCAGCTTTTTTCTGATCAGAAAACCATTGCTCGAAATCCAAAGCAGTTGTCAAATAGTCTGATGGCCCTGCGCGATCGAGCTGAGAGGTTCGATGATTCAGCCAGGTTTTTAGAACAGTCATTGCCATCTGCTCTTTTTTTTGTTCTCGATATTGTTTGGCAACATCAAGCACTTCATTACGTCGGGCAGAGACAATGTTTTTTGACCGGAACATCAAAGCTTGCTCGCGAAAAGACTTTGTTGTTTCAGGATCATCCGGGGCGATTTTTTCGTAACTTGAAGCAATCGAATCTCCGTTGCTCCCCTTTTGATTCAATCGTCTTTGATATTCTTCTTGAACGACCTGAAGATAAAACAGGCGGCTAATTTGCCTGCGGGCATGATCGGTGGCTTGTTCATAGGTTGAAAGAGGATTCTTACGAAACTGATCAAAGATAACTCCCCGAAGCGAAGTCAGCGGAATCGTGCTTCCGGGAAGTTGCTTTTCCATGTGGTTTCGCAATTTGGAAAAATCATAATTTGAAGTTGTTAAAGCCACTCGAAATTGCAACTGACAGGATTCAAAGATAAGTATGATGCGATCACGATCTGCCAATCCCAAAGTTGCAGCCTTGGCTGCAAGCGACAACAAAAACTCGGGAGTCCTTTCTTTTTGCAGCTTCTTTTCGAGATGAATCCCGCCCAAAAGAATTTCACTACCAAGTTGTTGCAGCAGTTGATCTTCGTAGAATTCTCCTCGTCGGATCGTTTTTTTTCCAAGTTCGTACCAAGGGACAGGATTGTTTTTGGGAAGCAGTCTTTTTCTACGAAAGGCGATATCCTGATCAGTTTGCAGCAGGCGAAAAGAACTCACTTGAAATACGAGTTCCGTTTTCTCCTTCTTTAATGTTCCATTCACTTCCATGGTTTTTATTCGCCGGTCTGGTCGAACAGATCGAGGAGGCAGTAAAAAAGGGAGACTGCAATTCTTGAATCTCATGGATGTCGGAGAGAATGAAGAGTATCGCCCTTCGATTCGCAACGGTTTACCAACCAGCGAACCCCATTCATCTTCGATGGCAACAAATTCAAGAATCGAAAGCGATTGAACTTCGACTGCCAAGATCAAACGGGAGGAACAAAAGCAGATCAGGCAGATCGCAGTCAGTAGAGTAAGTCTCATTGCTTTTCTCCTTTGCGTTGACCAGCAAGTAAATCATGCTGTCGTTTGAGCACCAACCGTAATGAATCTTCAGGAAACCAGGGGGAGTCAAGTTCCAGTCCCAGCGGAGCAGTCGTTTCTTCAAAACACCACAAAAATGCAGAGTCCGGAATAATTTTAACGACCCAGTCAAAACGAGGGTCTTGCGCAGGCTCGACGGCCCCTATTTGCCCTGCACACAAAACATGCAATGGATCACTTTGTATCAATGAACGATAGAGATTTGCAGGCCAGATGAAATTCACTTTTTTCTCGCCAATTGACATCGAACTGGATAAGATGACTTGTGAATCATCTTGACCTGCGTCAACAACCACCCACGACTCCATCACCAACCAACGCTGGTGGATGACAGTTTTGAACTCCGTTTGCCAATCGAGTGTTGTCTTACCTCTTTCCGATGCCGCTTGAATAATATCTTCCAGAGACAGACCGCACAGCCCTTCAATCGCCTGAAGTTCGCGATCTTTCTGCAAGACTTGCCAAGCCAGCAAATCAGATCTCCCAAGCTGCTCGACAGCCTGAGCTGCAAGATGATACTGCTCGGTCGCATCCACCCATTGACGCTCTTTAAGGAATTCGTCCCCTTGCACAAGGGCTTCTCTTAACGTCTTTAATGCCTTTTTCTGACTGTGCTGTTGATATGCATAATATCCGCCAAAGACCAAAATGAGACTGAGCAAACTGATCACAATTCGCAAAGGCGTAAACCAATTGCGTATTGCTCTAATAGCTGAAACAGGCACCGCAATGGTTTTTCGACATATCTTAACGACACCTGCGTAAACACCTTGTCTAATGAGTACGCTTGCATTGCGGGTCTTTCGCAGTGCAACCTTGTGAAATGGTTCGCCGTCTTTGCGTTTGCGTTTCTTTTTTGCACGCTT
>JAESQE010000418.1 GCA_016765335.1 Planctomycetaceae bacterium | reverse complement strand
TTCCAGGCAGACAAGAATGTCTACCCTCCGCTGGCAATGTCTTTTGAATTAATACGGGTCTTCATAGACAAGGTGAGACTTACCGGCGGCTAGCGTCTTGCCGCTCACTTTGTATTCAATGGTAAGTGCGAAGACTGTGAAGAAACCTGGAGGTTCACACCTCCAGGTTTGCCTATGGAATAACCTGTGACTGTCGGTCTATTTGCCGAAATCCCCTGGATTTCCGAATAAGCCGCCACCGACATCCTCGCTGTTTCCGCCTTTCAGGGTGAGTCTGCGTTTTTCAGCAGCTTCTCGCCTTTGCTTCTCGTCAGCTTCATCCGCTTTTCGTCGGGCAACTTGCTCAGGTGAAGCCTGCGGTTTAGGTTTCAATGCCTTGATAGAAAGTGAAATCCGTTGTTTGTTCTTGTTGATTTCAAGAACTTGGGCCTCAACTTCTTGCCCTTCTTTGAGCACATCACTGACTTTATTAACTCGGCGGAAATCGAGTTCACTGACATGAATCAAACCTTCGAGGCCTTCTTCAATTTCTACGAATGCTCCGAATTCTGTGATCTTCTTCACAGTGCCTTTAACGATCGTGTTTTTGGCAAACTTTTGCTCGGCGTGGTCCCAAGGGTTTTCCATCAGCTGTCTCATGCCCAGGCTGATTTTTTTCTTTTCGGTATCGATGTTCAGGATTTTTACCTGAACTTGCTGACCTTGCTTCAGGACATCTGAAGGATGCTTGATGCGGGTCCAACTCAATTCACGGACATGCAGTAAACCGTCAACGCCACCAATATCTACAAACGCGCCGTATTCTTTGATTGTTTTTACTGTTCCGGCTCGCTCCTCGCCAACCGTCAAGTTTTCCCAGACAACGGCAGCATTTTTATCTCGTTCTTCTTGCAGTAATGCTCTGCGACTGACAACCAGATTTCGTTTCTTGGGATTAACATCGATGACTTTTACAGTCAATTTCTGGCCTACAAACGGTTCCAAATCACCTACAAAGTGCAAGTCGACCTGACCAGCTGGCATGAATCCTTTTAACTGAGAAACGATAACCGAAAGGCCGCCTTTATTTGTTTTTTCGACTGTGCATTCAACAATCTGACCAGCCGCAATAGCGTTCCAGTCTCCGCGTGCACGTTGAGCTTTGTTGGGAAGTGCCAAGTGCACAACACCTTCAGCTTGATCAACCGAGCCGACAACAACATCGATTGAGGAACCGAGTTCGGGAACTTTTTCCCCTTCCAGGTTTCGTTTGTTCAAAATTCCAGACATGCGAAAGCCAATATCCATCACGATATTTTCTTCGTCGATGGCATCAACTTTTCCCTTGAGCTTCAACCCGGGTTCAAGTTCTTCATCGTCTTTGGGCATCTTCAATGTCGTATCAGAAACTTCAGCCACTGGAGTTTCTGAGGCTGGCTCTTCAGATTCTGACGGCGAACCTCCTAGAGCAGCGTCGAGTTCTGCTTCCAGATCGGTATCAAGTGCTGACGCTGCTGGGATATCAACAGGATCTGCGGCAGGAGCTTGCTTAGCAGAAGCAGCTTTTTCTGCTGCTTGTTGCTTCACTTCAGCTTGATATTCTGCTTCGGATTTTGTTGCAGGGAACGAAGACTTAGCTTTGGCTTCAGCTGCTCCAGCCGGATTGAGCGCCACGCGAGGAGCTGCTTCTTCCTGGCCAGATGCTTTTTCCTCAGGCTTCTGTTCAACAGGTGATTCTGTTGTTGCAGATTGCTGGGCAGGGCACCCTTGACCTTCCGAACTACCAACAGCTGGAGTAGCACAAGACTCTGTCTCTGTCTTGGCTTCTGTGGGCTTGACCTCCGCAGGTTTAGCCACCGCTGCATCAGCTTCGGCAACCTGCTCAGTAGAAGGCGGCTGCGTTGCTGTGTTTTCCGGAGCAGCGTCAGCCTGAATGGCTGGACTGTTTGATTCGGGGGAACTGTCGGGTACTGCGTTTTCTTCCAAACTCATAAGGCTTCAACATCTGATTCGTATAGAAAGCTAACTGAAAATAACAATGAGGAGGTAATACCATCCCCAAAATAGGACGCAAGTGGCGGTGAATGCACACAGAATGTGAAAGAATGCGACTCACGCCAGTGTGGATTCTAGCAAAACTAGAAAATTGGCGAAAACCAATAGGGGGGAAAACAAGGCATGTTTTTCAAATTACTTTCGACTTTGTTAAAATGGCGAATGTTAGTCATTGTTCGATTCTGACGTGCAAGATTGGAATAATTCCGAACCAATACGCACTATTGTCGCCCCTTCTTCGATCGCAATCTCGTAGTCGTGACTCATTCCCATTGATAATTCACTTAGAAAAGTCTGTTCAGGGACTTGTTGCTGCAATTTGTCCCGCAGCTCTCTCAAATCACGAAAAACAGCTCGGATGGCATCATTTTCCTGATTTTTGGGAGCCATTGTCATCAAACCGCAAATCGAAAAATATTTCGACGAACCCAACTGTTTTGAAATCGCCAAAATTTCCTCAGATCCAAACCCCTGCTTGGCCTGTTCACCTGAAATGTTAATTTGCAGCAAAACTCGGGTCGGAAGTTGTTGATCAGCAGCGTGCCGGGCAATCTGCTGGAGTAGACGAAGCGAGTTGACTGAGTGAATACACGATGTTTTCCCAATGATCGCCTTTACCTTATTACGCTGTAGTTGGCCAATCAAATGCCAACGGAGGTCATTCCACCCATTATTTGCTGAGTAATGCTCATTTCGGCTGGCAAGTTGTTGTGGTCGGCTTTCTCCGAAATCACGCTCACCAAGCTGATACAATGCTTCGATCCAGTCTGGCTCAGCGTATTTGGTCACAGCCAGTAATGTTGGTTCTCGACCTTCGCACCGGCGCCTTTGGTGTGCAGCTTGCATCCTTTGCTTGACCTCTTGAAGGTTGGCTGCGATGACTTCCAAATTTTCCGGATGCTGCTGACTCATATTGATATTGTCACAAAAGCGATTGATGATGCAACGATGTAGCAATGTTCTATGCTGCATCTTTTGCGATTCTGTCTAGGAATTGAACCTTTGTTCCGGAAAATCTGAATACAATTATCAATATTCAGTCTCTGGTCATCTGGAAACTCTACTAGACTTGAAAATTATCGGCTGAATCAGAACAATCACCTCAGCTAAGTCATGTATTGAATAGAGCTTCCCTTAATTAAATGAAAGTCGGCAGGATTTATGTACGATCAGCTCAGCTTAATTTGCGGCCGTGCCAATCCTCCACTCTCGGACGAAATCGCTCAATATCTGGGTGTTCAGCTCTCAGCTGTAAGCGTTTCGAACTTCCCGGATGGCGAACTGTGCGTCAAACTCGACCAGAATGTTCGAGGTCGCGATGTCTTCATTCTTCAGCCGACCAGTCCGCCCGTCAACGACAACCTGATGGAAATGCTGATCCTTATTGATGCCTGCAAGCGAGCTAGTGCAGAGCGGATCACCTGCGTTATTCCTTATTTTGGATACGCCAGGCAAGATCGTAAAGATGCAGGACGTGTGCCAATTACCTCAAAGCTGGTTGCTAATTTGATCACCAAAGCCGGGGCAGATCGTGTTTTGACTGTCGATTTACACGCTGCTCAAATCCAGGGATTTTTCGATGTTCCTGTGGACCATTTATATGCAGCCCCTGCGATTGACGAATACTTCAGCACATTAGGAATTCCACCTGAAGACTTAGTAGTGATGAGTCCTGATGAAGGCAGTATCAAACGAGCCTTAAAACACGTTCGCAAACTGGGCGGATCTCTGGTCATTATCGACAAACGTAGATCCAGCGCCACCGAAACTCAACAGGCGAATTTGATCGGCGGACCGATTGAAGGCAAAACGGTCCTTATTTTTGACGACATGATTGCCACCGCAGGCTCAATCTGCGGAGCTGTTAAAACCGCCAAGGAGCACGGGGCAGCTGATGTTTATGTTGCAGCGACGCATGGCGTGTTGTGTGGTCCCGCGACAAAAATCCTCAGCGAAGCACCGATCAAAGAAATCATCATCACCAACAGTATCAACTTGAAGCCCGAGCAAAAGCCTCCTCAGCTCAAGATAATTTCCATTGCACCTCTATTAGGTGAAGCTATCCGCAGAATTCACCGCAACGAATCAGTCAGCGATTTGTTTGGCTAAAATCG
>JAESQE010000417.1 GCA_016765335.1 Planctomycetaceae bacterium | reverse complement strand
CGAGAACCTCTGGGATTCAATTAATAGAGGCTCCCTTAATTTAAGGCAGACAAGAATGTCTACCCTCCGCTTGCAATGTCTTTTTGAATTCCCAGAGAATTCCCTTACGTATCTCGAATCAAAACAACGACAGATCTGGGTTGAACTTGATAGCTGGCTTGCGTCAACAAAGTACGGTCAGACACTTCGCAGATATCAAGCGGAGCAGTTAATGACGTATCGATTACGCGTTTCCATTGGAGATTATTGCCCCGGTAAATCCCGAAATCTACTTCGTTATCACTCCCGTTGATCATCACATAAAGATCCTGGCTATTCATTGAAGTTCCAATGAGACAGAAGGCCAACGTCTGCGAATCGGTTCCCATTTCACAAGGTCCAGATGGTCCGTGCCATTTGACTTCGTTTCTCCAATAATGAGACCGACAAATTGAAGAGTGCTCCTTTCGAAATGCAATCATCATTTTGACGAAGCGAAACAGATCCGCATTTTCTTCTAACCGACTCCAATCCAGCCAACTGGTTTCATTGTTCTGATTGAAAGCGTTATTATTTCCCTGCTGTGTCTGAAGAAACTCATCTCCCATTCGGAACATCGGCGACCCGTTTGAAAGCATCAACAACGCAAAACAGTTTTTCACTTGCTGCTTGCGCAGGCGAACCACTTCTTCGGGAGCATACATTTCTCCCTCATAGCCGCAGTTCCATTTGAATTCGTGGGTGCCATCCTGATTGTTTTCACCATTGGCCCAATTGTATTTTCCTTCATAGGCAACCAAATCGTACATCGTTGCGCCATCGTGCGAAGTGATATAATTAATGGACTGCCAGGGTCGACAAGAAAACTCAATATCATCCGGAAACAGATCTGCACTGCCGTAAATCCGAGACATCAACTCGCCCACCATCCCATGTTCGCCACAAACAAAGCGTTGGATGGCATCACGATACTTTCCATTCCATTGCATCCACAGCCAACCGGGGAAAGTATGTCCCAGCTGATAAGTCCCCGCTGCATCCCATGGTTCTGCAATCAAACGCACATTGAGAAAGTCTTCTGCGGTCACAATTTGAGAGAAAATTGGTGTTTGATCCGGAGAGATTGATCCATCGCTTCTTCGAGCAAAAATCGAAGCCAGGTCAAAACGAAAACCATCCACGTGCATTTCATCTCGCCAATATTTCAAACTATCGACAATCAGTTTTCTCACAGCAAGCGTATTCGCATCGAGTGTGTTTCCGCAGCCACTGTAATTGGCAAAGCCCTTGTGCCCGTTATCGCATTCCGGGTTTTGTTCCGACATGTAAAACATGGCATTGCCGATCCCCTTGAAACTGTAATTCGGACCGCGATCATCTCCTTCACACGTATGGTTATAAACAACATCCAGAATCACTTCGATACCAGCCCGGTGTAACTCTCGCACCATTTCCCGAAATTCATTTCGCTGTTCTGCACTATCATGACTGGATGCGTATTCGCTGTGCGGAGCAAAGAAATTCAATGGCATGTAGCCCCAATAATTTCCTTCCTGTGGGTCGTACTGAAAAACAGGCATCAGTTCGACCGCGGTGATTCCCAGTTCTCGTAAATACGGAATCTTCTCGATCACCCCTGCATAAGTCCCCTTCACGCTTTGTGGAACTCCAGAGTTATCGTGTTTTGTAAATCCACACACATGCAATTCATAAATCACGAAATCCTGATCGTGGCGAACATACTCATCGCCTTGCCAATCAAAATCATTCTCTGCATCAATCACCCCCAGAGGAGCCTTGCCTGCATTGGAACCAGGGATTTTCGCCAGCTCTCGATCAAATTCTTCTGGAAAATGAACGGCTTTGGCATAAGGATCCAACAATATTTTATCGGGATCGAATCGATGAAATCCGTCACGTGATGCAGTCGGTCCATCTACCATGTACGCATAATATTTCGCTTCACTGGCTCGGTCCAATGGAACTCGACAGTGCCAAACCGGCCCCGACTTATTCAAGTAAAGATCAAACTCATGCTCGTAAATAGGATGCGTCATTTCTTCTTCAGAATAAAGCAGCAACACAACCCGAGTCGCATCACGCGAATATAGAACAAAGTTCCATGCTTGCTCACTTTCAATCCAAGTGACCCCCGGTGGATCGAGCCATCCTTCTACAGCGTGCCAGTTTTTCATCGTATTTGAAACTTATTGAGTAATCGGTTATCTGAATTCGAAAAATCGAATGATCGTAATGTCTCACAATATCAATTCTTTAAGACAACGACAAATGCTTATCCGGACCTCTTGAAATTTTCATACCCCTAATTGCAAATCGAAGTTACACAAGACTTGATTCACTGGCTCTAGTTCGACATGATAAACATACAAATCACTAAACTTTTCAGTTAAAACCAAGGAAATATTTTTTGATGCGATATCTCCATATTTCTATGCTCTGCATGGCTTTTACATTGCACTTTGCAATCTCAAGCCACCAAAACACTCTCGTTGCAGCTGATCAACCAAATATTTTATGGATCACCAGCGAAGATAATGGACTCGAAGTCGGCAGCTATGGTGATAAATTCGCTACGACGCCCCATATCGATGCTTTGGCTAAAATTGGGATGAAGTATCAATATTGCTGGTCAAACGCTCCGGTTTGTGCCCCTGCAAGAACAACAATTATCTCTGGGATGTATCCTACATGCCTGGGTGCCCAGCACATGCGAAGCACCATGCCAATGCCAAAGGGCATAAAAATGTATCCCCAATACCTGCGAGAGGCTGGGTATTATTGCACCAACAACAGCAAAGAAGACTACAACCTGGAAAAGCCAGGTAAAGTTTGGGACCAGTCTAATCGTAAAGCTCACTGGAAAAACCGACCTGACGACAAACCGTTCTTTTCCATTTTCAATCACACACAAAGCCATGAAAGCAAATTGCGGGTTCGTCCACATACCGCAGTGCACGACCCAGCTGGAGTTCGTATCCCTGCTTATCATCCAGATACACCAGAAGTTCGGCAGGACTGGGCACAGTATTACGACACCGTTACTGAAATGGATCAGAAAGTCGGACTGAATTTTGATGAGCTGAAAAAATCTGGACGACTTGAAGACACAATCATTTTCTACTATGGCGATCATGGTTCTGGAATGCCCAGACACAAACGCTGGCCTTACAACACAGGCTTGCACGTCCCGATGATTGTTTATTTCCCACCGAAATTCCAACACCTTGCACCACCAGAATACAAAACTGGAGGTAGTTCTGATCGCTTGGTCAGCTTTGTTGACCTTGCTCCTACGGTTCTAAGTATTGCAGGAATTAAACCTCCTTCCCACATGCAAGGGCACGCCTTTGCCGGGGAATTCACAGCCAATCCGCAACCTTATATTTATGGGTATCGCGGTCGCATGGATGAGCGTCCCGACATGGTGCGTAGCATTCGAGACGAAAGATACGTCTACATCAGACATTTCAATCCACATCGACCTTACGGTCAGTTTTTGCATTACATGTTCCAGACACCCACAACTCGCGTCTGGTACCAGATGCACCTTGATGGTAAATTAAACGCTACCCAAGATGCATTCTGGCAGAACAAACCAACTGAGGAACTTTACGATCTGCAAGCTGACCGCGACGAAGTGAACAATCTTGTTGATAGCCCAGAACATGAGCAGACCCTCGCTTCCATGCGTAAAGCTCTTTATGACTGGATGATTGACACCAATGATCTCGGAGCCATCCCGGAAGCTGAACTGCATCAACGCTGCGGCTCCCGCTCACCTTACGATGTCAACAGAGAAGGCAAACTCAATACCGATTTGCAGCGTGATACCATGGCTGCAATTCTCGCAACTTACGTTACCGCCGAAACTCTTGATACAGTAAAAAAACAAGAGGGACTAGAAAAAACCTTTCAAAATGAAGATTCCATCATCCGCTACTGGGCATGCACCTGGGCATTGAAAAACGGGAAACAAGGGGTAGACATGACGCATTCAGCGTTACTCACTAGCCTCAGCGATTCCTCGTCTTCAGTACGGATTGTTGCTGCGGAAGCACTCGGAAGGTACGGCAGCGATTCCGATTTGACTCTCGCATTGCCCGTG
>JAESQE010000416.1 GCA_016765335.1 Planctomycetaceae bacterium | reverse complement strand
TTTGACCCGCCGTAGTTTTGTGATGCACTCTGCTGCTGTCGGTGCAGGTTTGCTGGTTGCACCCCAGCTTGGATTTTCAAAATCTCCCAACGAAACTCTTGGAGTTGCAGTAATTGGTGCAGGAGGACGTGGCGGTTCTCATGTGGCAGCTTATCTGGCAGACCCTCGAACGGAAATCCTTTACATTGTTGATGCTGATGACAAAAACGGATACGCCAAGTGTGAACTGATCGAACAGAAAACAGGAAAACGTCCGCAGCTCGTCAAAGATATGCGGGAAACATTTGACGACAAATCGGTTGATCTGATCAGCACCGCAACACCGAACCATTGGCATGCGTTATGTGGCGTATGGGCGATGCAGGCGGGAAAAGACGCCTATATCGAAAAGCCAGTTTGTCAGACCATTCAAGAAGGTTCTGCCTTAGTTGCAGCTGCTCGCAAATATGACCGCATGTGCCAGGTTGGTACACAGTCCCGAAGTAGCAAAGCTGTCAAAGATGCGGTTGCATTCATTGCAGATGGTGGAATCGGCGAAGTCAATTTTGCACGAGGCCTGTGCTACAAACGACGTGCTTCTATCGGACCACTGGGCGATTATCCTATTCCTGGAAGTTGTGATTTCAATCTGTGGAGTGGACCGGCCACTTACACCAACCCTAAAGTGACTCGTCAGAAATTCCATTACGATTGGCACTGGCAGCGACATTACGGCAACGGCGATTTAGGAAACCAAGGGCCGCATCAAACTGATATCGCTCGCTGGGGTTTGGGTGTTGATACCCATCCTAAAGCAGTCATCAGCTATGGCGGACGACTCGGTTATCAGGCAGAGCAAAAAGACCCGAGCTACGTTGATGCAGGAGATACTCCCAATACGATTATCTCGTTGTACGATTTTGGGGATAAATCGATGACGTTTGAAACTCGTGGTTTGAATGTCGATAACTCGGACGATGAAGAACTTAACACACTCTTCCAAAGTACCAAGGGAAATTAGATTGGTGTTGTCTTCTACGGAAGTGAAGGCTACGTCGTTCAAAAAAGTTATTCTCACTGTCTTGCGTATGACAAAGACATGCAGATGATCAAAGAATTCAAGAGTGGCGGAGATCACTTCGGCAACTTCCTGGATTCTGTGGTTGATCGCAAACGAGACGGACTCAATGGCGAAGTGCGTGAAGGACACCTTTCCGCTGCACTGGCTCATCTGGGAAATATTTCCTACTTCATGGGAGAAGATAACAAAGTCTCTACTGAGGTTCTCAGGTCGGAACTGGGGAAAGTTAAGTCGCTGGATAACAACATCGAAACCGTCGAAAGAACAATCAAGCATCTGGAGAAAAACGGAGTTGATCTTGAGAAATACCCCGTGGCATTAGGGCCTTACTTGAAGTTCGATCCGGAACAGGAAGTCTTCACAAATAACAATGCAGCCAACGCTTACCTGGGCCGAGAGTATCGCGCAGGTTTTGTCTGCCCAACTGCTGATAAGGTTTGATGTCGTTGTTGAAGTAGTCATTCAAAAAGCCCGTGTCATCGTGACACGGGCTTTTTTTGCTACAAAGACTGACGAGAATGCGTGGTTGAGGTGCGTCGCAACAAGAAGCCGTTCCTCAGTTTCCAACGAACAATCAACGCGGGATTCGAAAATACAGAGTGGCGTGCTTGCACCCACCGAAATGGTCTTTGTGCTATTAAAATATGTCTCTTGAATCAAGCGGCATTGAATTTTTACAGACCCACTCATCCGACCGACCCAGATAAGTTAACAGAAATACCAGCCCGTATCGCTAGTTTTGAAGTTGCACACCCAATGTCCAATCCGCTGGTCTTGTCAAGCATCTTTAAGGCAAAAAAAGTATCTTTTTAGATGTTGTCTTTCTGCACAAAAGCGACTTCCAACGTAATGCAATTGTGAATAAACTCTTGAAACATCTTCATGAATTCTTCATACATTGTTTGCAATCTTATCTTCAGGCCAGTTAATGAAATATTCAATTTCACGTCCTGAGACAACGGACTTAGCCGTATCTCTATTTGCACGGACACTTCATCCAGAACTGTTTGAACCTCACGAATGCTTTGAGTATCGAGGGGGAACTTATCAAGCAACTGTCCAGCTGACTTCTCGCGGGCATACTGTTGAATTTCGTCGAGATGAGCAATTCGTAACAGAGGTCATCGACTGCAAGCAAGCGCTGCTTCCAAGCATCAAAAGACTTTGCTTGTATGCGATTGAAAGCAATCGTAGTTTGAACTACCAGTTGGAAGGTGGTTTGAAAGTGGATCTTTGCTTCGAATGTGAATATATTACTCCTGATATTTACAATCGCATCGAGCAGGAATACTGGAAGGACGCCCAGTCAGCTACGCTATCGCATCTGGATGACAGTTCTGGCTTCAACGGTTCGCCAGGGTTGAGTTTTATTCGAATTGACCCGCAGGAAGATGCTTTAAGCGTACATGGATTCCACCTATATCCTGAAGAATGTGCGATCGTGAAATCACAATCTCTGTTCAGCTTCGCCTGATTTACGTCAAAATCACACAGGTCGCTGCTTTGCTGATTAAACTTGACAATTCCCGATTTTGTCTCTCAGTCCCAATGACGATCAGATTCCAATCTGACCTATCCCAATTCGCTTTGTTTTTGCTAAGATCCATGGCTGTCAATCGCTCATTTTCCATCCCCCTGGCCTATTTATCTCTATCTGGCCATGATCCTACCGAGCTATCAACTTAACAGCCCCAAGCCGTTTCACGTGGGAAGAACTCTCGTGATTCTTACTGCTGCGCTGTGCGTTCTGATGGGGTCCGGATGCAGCTGGCTCGATAAAAGAGAGGGGCAATCTCTCAGTTTTTGCCAGGAATGTATAAAAAACTCCTTTGCTTCTCAGAAGGAAGGAGACATCGAAACGGCTCAGCAATATCTAGATGCTGCAATCCAGGCTCAACCAGAAAATGCAGAAGTCCTTTGGAATTTAGCAGAGCTTTCCATTCAACAGGACAACAACGAAAAAGCCGCAACCGAGCTGCAAAAATATATTGATTTGCGCCCCACGGACCCACAAGGTTATTTGCGTCTGGCTCAATTATATTATTTACAAAATCAATATACGCTCGCAGATAAGTTTGTCCAAGAAGCACTTCGGCGAGTTCCGGATAATATTGATGCGTTAATGCTTTCAGCTCGCCTGGCCCGCAAGCAAGGCGACCAGCATCAGGCAAGCACCAATTATTATCACGTGTTACAAATTATTCCTGGACAGACCGAAGCATCACTTGAACTTTCTGAGTTACTAATTTCCCAGAAAGAACCATCTCGGGCGACTCCGATGCTGCGAGCCTTGGCCAGGAAAAGCATCTCCACTCCAGAAATTGCTCGAACTCATCTGAACTTAGGGATTGCTTACGGTCAGATGAATCGCTGGGAAGATGCGATTGCTCGTCTGGAAACGGCTCATCAGTTAACATCTGACCCACCCAGTAGAGATCAGTACCGTTTGGCTTATGCTCATTGGAAATCAGGCACTTCGGTGCAGGCACTTCGGTATCTGATCGATATTGCAGATCAAGGACGATGGACCCCACGTGCAGAAGCTTTGTATTCGACGATTACAGAAACCGTTCCTAATTATGGATACCCCGATCGCCTGACAACTGTTGAATATCAAAGCCAGGAAAAGCAAACGGTAAGTTTGCTGAGCGAAACATCAGCCGAGCCACTCCTTATTGACCAACTGATCAATCCGGTATCACCTCTTGCTCCAGTAAATATCATCCCGCCAGAATGGGATCAGATATCAGATTCAGAATAGCCACCTCGCTGAATCAACCCACAATTAGTCGGCCCTGAAAAACTATTTCGGATCTAGTCTGACGGGACAGTGGTTGAGAATGGGGATGTTAAAACTGGCAAGGTTTTTGTCTGCTCATGTTCGAAACCTGTCAATTTGAGTCACGTATGAAGCCGAAATCCCACACCAAAACAATGAACAGGGTAGCACAGACAATCTCGCCTGAGGGTTGTCTGTGTTGCGTAGCAACCCGAGGAATTGCCGGAATTGCTTTGTGTTCATTTTGAGCAGCATCCAAAAGATGAAATCTTCATCTCAGGTAGACTCTGTTTGAAGTAGGAATATTCCGGCCTTGTATCTTACATGGACTGTCTTTTCTTCTTTGTTTTTATTAGAAAACAAAGGTAACTACTCAGCGGTAATTGGTATGGACTGGATTTTCATTTTAGTGTAGTACCATCTGGTAAGGAGTTTATCAAATGT
>JAESQE010000415.1 GCA_016765335.1 Planctomycetaceae bacterium | reverse complement strand
TATGTCTTCTGCTGCTCCCCCTCGGGAATACCCTCTGAGTTAGATATAAATTGGATCTGTCGCGGACTCTGTTTTAAGGGAGACATCATACTTTCCACACGAATGGGTGATTTTATCCCTGATTCTTCTGAGTCAGACCTTTCCAGATCTGTAAGTGTACGCCGACTTTTAGCCCCAAGTGGTTTATTGATCTGATTGCCTTGTTCATCAATAATATCCTCCATGTGAACAGTGATTGCTTTAAGCCAATTATCCGTCCGGAGAGTGACTTCAAGATTTACTGGTTCGTCGTTAATCTCCATGCGAACATCGGCATCGTAATCCTTCTTGCCAGTTTTCCAATCAAGGTCGAGTAAAGTTGCCCGAGACTCCGCGGTTGCCGCAGTAACAATTTCAGCTCGAAGTTGTTCAAACTGATCAGGATTCTTAGCCATAGAGGAGAAGGCTCGTCTCAATTTTTCGTCATTGATGTTTGGCGATTTGAGAATCTGAGCTAGAATTGCCTCAATATTTATTAACTCATTCTGACATAATTGTCCCGTGTTGAGCTTGCACCATTCCCCCTCGCTGCATTCCTCCTGATGTCGTTTTATTTCCTCGAAACTAGTGTTAGGTAATTCTTGCGAGTGCTCATCAAGCAAGTCGGTTTTAGCATTGCCAAGCAAGAGAGAAATTGTAGGAAAGGATTGAATAAATGTCATTTTAAGTTGATCTCGAAAAGGCTTACCTGAAAAGCCAGTAATATTGCTTAGGAAAGTATTCTAATTTAGGTTATTTTTTTGGCCTGAGGCGTTGAACGATACCTGAAAACAGTAACTTCGTTTCCGCTATCATTTTGAGCCAATCTTCGTTTTCGTACTCAATTATTTCATCAAGAAATCCACCATACTTGTTCACGAACCGCTGATTTTTCTTGCCATCAGAATGCTTGAAGCAATTGCCCAGCAGTCTTGCCTGCTGGGTACCCGTATATCCCGGTAGTTCGTGTATAACGACTTTGAGCGAACATCCCAAACACTGACACGCGATGCCAAAATGAGTTTCGCCGAAATCATTAACGCAGGCAACACCTCGCACATTGCAAATATTGATAATAAAATTCTCAACTACGCTGGCAATTGTAACAGCGAAGTTTGCATACATGACTCGCTCTGTTTCTTGCAACATAAATGCCTCTTCTAAAACAGGGTCATACCCATACTCGTCCCATGCAGGATTGTGATTTTGGCTGCATTGATGTTGGAATTCATCGAGTTCGGTTGCAGCGACCTCTTGCCACTTGCAAATCGCTTTGTGAAGCCGTTTGAGTTTTCCAATCTCCTCTGCCATCAAAAAAACTATGCAAGTATTATCCCAATCCACAATAGGTGGCGGTAGTTCGACCTCGCTCGACTTAATTTCCCTCATCAATCTTCTCTCCCTCTACATCAAAAAGCTTCTTCTGCTTATCATCTGGATTTGCCACTTCCAATTGCATTCCAAACAATGAGCCGCTGCCACTGCTTAGTGTGTGCATCGTAATGGATTCATTTTGTAATTGCTCTGAGGGTGGAGTCGTTGTGGTAACAATGTATTGAAAGGGGATATCTTCGCCATCACGAGAATCTTGCATTAAAGATGCCGCTTCCTCCAATAGCCTTTCGTAAATACGAAGATTTAAGTCAGCTTCTCGCGGGCTGTCGTGAATAAGAAATCCGGGATGATGTACTTTTTTTAATGAACTCTCTAACAGCAACGCGATGTCAGCAAGTAGTACTGCGAGCGTTTCGTACGCTTCTCCAGATAATGAATTCTTTTGACTAATTCGAAAGTTGATTCCGTCCTCATCAACTCCAATGATTCCCTTGAATTCATTATTGATCGTTTGCTGCACAACTTTGTTGAATCGGCCTCCAAATTGTTTGGCTCGCTTACTTTGCTCGGCTATTACCTTACCAAGATTGGTTTTTGTCTTTATTATATCGCTTTCAGCAGTCGCCTCATCTGCTTTCAGCGTTGTCAGTTCCGTATTGGGCGTTGTCCCGTTAAGAATATCGTTCCAATTCAGCAACTCGGCAGTTACTTTGGGTATTCGATTGATCCATCTTTTCAAAACAATCCGACGTTCCAGAAACTCATCCTTCTGCTGATTAAGATCATCAAGACGCTGGCGTAATTTGTCAATTGGCCTTTGCAGTCGTTTTGATTGTTCAGATAGCTCAGCTGCAACCTGTTCCCTTTCAGATGTTTGCGGCAATACTTCAGTTCGCAGCTTCTCCAAATTTTGATCTAATTCCAAAACATGTGCTTGAACCATCTCGCAATCACCAAATGCTATGCCACCGGGTATGCACAGAGCCACCTCCAGGTCAATAAGCAATTGACGCTGGCTTTGCATCTCCTCAAGGTCGTTGAGGAGAGTGTCCGTGCCTTCGTTTGTGGCTTTGCTCGCTGCATTTCGCTGATCGCTCATTTCGGTAGGTTCTAGCATCGAGGCGGATGCTAAATTGATCTGCCGGTCTAGCGGGGCAATCTTCTCGTCAATTTCATCAAGCTCGGTACGCAATGCTTCTAACTTCTTTTCAACGACCTGAGAAATCCCGAAGAGTTGCTCCTTTTCAATTAATGCCGTGGTCGCGTCTTCTATGCCGAATTCGCTTGCCAAAGTGTTCCTCAGTTGAGTGATGTGAAAACTAGGCTCAGCTTCCTTCTTTTTGATTTTTTCTTGAATCCTTGTAAGAGATTCTTCAAATTGTTCCAGTTCGGTTCTTAACGCAGATTCCGCCGGATCAAGAAGCCCGAGAATTGCCCGAACACACAACCCGGCATCAATTTTTGGTTTGGCGAACTTTGGACTTAGCGATTCACTTCGGCTATGTCGCCAATTCCAAAAGCGGTCGTATCGACTTTCCTGATCTCTACTGCACATTGCCAGCAGATGCAGCCATTGAATGGGCTGGCTATTAGACAACACATCTCTCTGTGCGAAACCCTCAAATGAAACTTGTTTCAACGTGTCGATGAAATCTGAATAACCTTTCGGTCCTTCAGCCGAAACCAGATCAGCTAGACTGGTCTCCTGCTTCGCGTAGTGCCTTGCACGTTGAGCAAGACCACGAAGTACAGACCACTGCACGCCATCAACTTCGATGATTGCTCCTACATAAGCACCTGGAAAGCAGTGTCTGACTTCTTCAACAATATGCTTTTGTCCAAATGTTTTCTCCCCAAGACAATATCGAATCAAGCGGCACAAAGTCGTTTTACCGTTGCCGTGGCCTGTCTCAAAAACATCTGCCGATTCATTCACTTTGCCCTGAATGATATTCAGCCCCATTTCAAAAGAAAGCTTGCGGATTTCCACCAGCGGATCGAGAGATTTGTACAGGACAAGCTCTTTAATCCAGACTAACGGACGTTTGCGACCTGAAACAGTTCAAGGTATAAATCAGGCTAAAAACACTATATTCAATGTAAATAACGAGAATTAACGAAACAAATTGAAATGAAATGAAACAAGGTGAAATGGTAGGTTGGGAGGACTCTCTCTCCGCCACCCAGTCTGT
>JAESQE010000414.1 GCA_016765335.1 Planctomycetaceae bacterium | reverse complement strand
GAAATGTTTCTCGATAAATATATGCCGGCCCTTTACAACGCCCTCGGAATTTTCCTGCCTTTAATTACTGTGAACTGTGCCATCTTAGGTGGTTCGCTGTTTATGGTAGAACGCGATTATAACTTTGCGGAAAGTTGCGTTTACGGAATCGGTTCTGGAATTGGCTGGGCGTTAGCGATTGCTGCACTGGCTGGTATCCGTGAAAAGATGAAGTACAGCGATGTGCCTGATGGTCTCAAAGGTCTTGGCATTACATTTATCACCGTTGGCCTGATGTCATTAGCATTCATGGCTTTCTCCGGGATCAAACTGTAATACGATCTCAGACTCGATAATTAAAACAAATATTACTAACAATATCTGATCGTGCCGATCAGTTCTTTCAATCTTGAGTGAGTTTTTGCCATGGAAATTGTTCTGGGCGTTGTCATGTTTACGGGGATCGTGCTTGCACTGGTCGCTGTGATTCAATTCGCAAAATGGAAACTGGTCCCTTCTGGCGACGTACATATTGTCGTCAATGATCAGAAAGAAATGGATGTCCCGATCGGCGGGAAGTTGCTCAATGCGCTCGCGGCTCAAAAGATCTATGTTTCTTCAGCTTGCGGTGGTGGCGGAACTTGTGCCCAATGCAAAGTTCTCATCAAAGAGGGTGGCGGCGACATCCTGGAAACCGAAAAAGGTCATATCAGTAAAAAAGAAGCCTGCGAAGGAATGCGACTTGCCTGCCAGGTCGCTGTGAAGCAGGATATGATAGTTGAAGTTCCCCCTGAAGTCTTTGAGACGAAAAAGTGGGAATGTAAAGTACGATCAAATCGCAATGTGGCTACCTTCATCAAAGAACTAATTCTGGAACCGCCAGAAGGTGAAAATGTTAACTTCGAAGCCGGTGGATTCATCCAAATTGAAGCGCCACCTCATGAGTTGACCTACGAATCGTTTGATATCGAAGAAGAATACCGAGGCGACTGGGATAAATTTGGGCTTTGGAAGACCAAATCAGTTGTCAAAGAAGATGTTGTACGTGCTTATTCGATGGCTAACTACCCGGGCGAAAGGGGCATCATCATGCTCAACGTGCGAGTGGCAACCGCTCCACCACGTGCACCCGAAGGCACTCCTCCAGGACAGATGTCGTCATACATTTTCAATCTTAAACCAGGCGATACAGTCACAATTTCCGGTCCTTATGGTGAATTCTTCATCAAAGAAACCGAATCCGAAATGGTTTATATCGGCGGTGGTGCAGGAATGGCTCCGCTACGATCTCATACATTTGAATTGTTGAAAAGCCGCAATTCTGAACGTAAAATTTCCTACTGGTATGGTGGGCGGTCATTACGAGAATTGTTCTATCTGGATGAATTCGAAGAACTCGAAAAGAAGCATCCTAACTTCAAAATGAATGTTGCGTTGTCCGAGCCGCAACCCGAAGATAACTGGACAGGTTATGTTGGCTTTGTTCACAACGTGCTTCTCGAAGAATATTTGAGCAGCCATCCTGCTCCTGAAGATATTGAGTATTACATCTGTGGCCCACCCATGATGCTCGCTGCGGTTCAAAAGATGCTGACTGACCTCGGGGTTGAAGAAGAAAACATCGCCTTCGATGACTTTGGCTAAGTGATAAAGTCTGTGGTCTTATGGGAACCTCTATTAATTGGTTCTCCCCCTTACGAAGGGGGAGTTAAAGGGGGGGGGTTGAACTGTTTTTTATAACCAAACTGAATTTGGGAACCTCTGGGATTCAATTAATAGGGGTTCCCTTATGAAACGCAAGCTCTTCGAAATACGAATGATCGCTCTTGCCCTGATATTGGGCGGGAGCGTTTTGTGTTTGGGGTGGGGGTGCCAAAAACAGAAACCATCCGACGAGATTCAACTTCGCGGACAGACGATGGGAACGTTCTATCAGGTCACGTTGGCATCTTCAGAGAAATGCAATCAGCCCGAAGAATTAAAGCAGCATGTCGAAGATCTCCTGGAGCAGATTAATTTGCAGATGTCGACTTATCTGCCGGATTCCGAGATCTCAAAGTTCAACGATTCGCAATCTACCGATTGGTTTGAGGTCTCTTCAGATTTTGCTAACGTAGCTTTTGAGTCATTAGAAATTGCACAGCAAACCGGAGGAGCATTTGACCCGACCATTGGGCCGCTGGTCAACTTGTGGCATTTTGGTCCTGATCAATCCACGCAATCTCTTCCGAGCGAAAAAACCATTGAGCAGGCACGTGAAGTCGTCGGATACCAAAAACTGCATGTCCGCCTGGATCCCCCTGCAATAAAAAAAGAGATCCCGCAGTTACATCTGGATCTCTCCGCAATTGCAAAAGGATACGCTGTGGATCAGGTTGCCCATCTCGTTGCAAAGCAAGGCTATAAAAATTATCTAGTAAATATTGGGGGCGAAGTCGTTGCCCATGGAGAAAAGAACAGTCAATTCCCCTGGCGACTAGGGATTGAAAAACCGCTCGAAGATCGTCGGGAGATTGCAGAACTGGTCGCGTTACAAAACACCGCGATGGCGACTTCTGGAGACTACCGCAATTTTTATGAGATAGACGGACAGAAGTTTTCACATACAATAGACTCGAAAACTGGACGTCCCGTGACTCATACACTACGCTCGGTTTCGGTGATTGCTGCGACTTGTTCGCAAGCAGATGCCTTCGCGACTGCGTTGATGGTTTTGGGACCACAACGAGCCTGGGCGTTTGCAAAAGAACATCAATTAAATATTTATCTTATTTACGAGCAGGATGGAAAGCTGACTGAACAACACTCAGCCAAGTTTCCCATTGATGCAACAAAGGATTAACAATGGCTACTTTTTTGGCTGCGATGCTGGTTTTTGCAGCTGCGGTTGCGGGGTTATCAATTGGCGTGATTCTGAGTAATCGCTGCCTCAAGGGAACGTGTGGTGGATTAAACAGCATGGCCAACGGCGAAGAAAAAAGTGCGTGCGGCATCTGTTCCTCAGCGAAAGTTACTCCAAGTTCTAAATCAAAATAAGCGGCAAGGCGATAGCCTAATGGTACTTACTTTGGTGGCGGTAGATTGTGTTTGTTTTTTTCGTTTTGCAAAATGGGTTGACTTCGGACGTTTTCGATACGCTTCCCGGGCGAATGTCCGCCCGGGACGATTCGGAAGTTCGTCTCGCTGTGCTCAATAGTGTCCGATGAAATAATTGCCGTGAGTTACCTGTTATTTCTTTTTGCTGAATGGCATAAGGTTCGCAGTTGATTTTTGCATGGTAAAATCGACACTCCCACCTGGCG
>JAESQE010000413.1 GCA_016765335.1 Planctomycetaceae bacterium | reverse complement strand
GGGGGTTGCACAAATACCAACGAATGCGAAGCTGCCTGTCCAGCCGGGATCAGCGTAGAAAACATTGCTCGTTTGAATCGTGAGTTTATTTCAGCTGCATTGACATCTGAAAAATAATCCCCAGACACGAGTTTTTCTTATACAAGCCCGGCTCCTTTCGGAAATCAAGCACCGAAAAGCCGGGCTTTTTGACTACATAAAGAACCGGAATACTCACTTGTTGAATATTCACAACACAAGGTATCGACAAATATGCAACAAACACCTCTTACCGAATGGCACCGGGAACATCATGGTCGCCTTGTCGATTTTGCTGGCTGGGAAATGCCAATGCAATACACCACGATTATGCAGGAGCATCGGGCTGTTCGCGAGCAGGCTGGTCTGTTTGATATTTCTCATATGGGGCGTTTGTCTATTCAGGGAACCGAGGCATCTCAATTTCTGGATTACGTGACAACCATTGATATCCCGTCGATGCAGCCAGGAAAAATACGATACGCTTTGGCAACAAACGAAAAGGGTGGCATTCAAGACGACATTCTTGTTTACAAGCAGGACGCCGACTTTCTTGTTGTGGTCAATGCATCTAATCGAGAGAAAATTGTTGCGAGTTGGCAGGCAGTCATTTCAAAGCGATTCGAAGGCGTTTCTCTTGATGACAAAACACAATCTAGTGGAATGATCGCTTTGCAGGGACCAGAAGCAATCCACATTCTTACCGAATTGGGCTGCGAAGATCTCGCCAACCTCAAATACTATTGGCTGCTTCACACGACACTTCTGGGATCTGACGTACTGGTGAGCAGGACTGGATACACAGGAGAAGACGGCTTCGAAATTATTGCAGAAAATGATCAGATTTTACCAATCTGGAACAAAATTCTGGAAGCCGGACAGAGCAGGGGGGCAATTGCCTGCGGGCTGGGTTGCCGAGACACATTACGTTTAGAAGCTGGAATGCCTCTTTATGGACACGAATTGTCAGAGTTGATTGATCCGATCACTGCGGGACTGAAGTTTGCTGTCTCTTTGAAAAAAGGAGACTTTCTGGGACGAGATGTTTTGTTGGAAGTCAGCGAAAACACGCCTGAGAATGTCCGTGTTGGCCTGAAATTGGAAGGTCGTCGGATTGCTCGTGAAACGTCACCAATTATGGATGAGGACGAAAATCAAATCGGAGAAGTGACCTCAGGCACATTTTCTCCCACACTAGAAACGTCGATCGCAATGGGATATGTTCCCCGGAAATTCTCTGCAATTGGTACAAAGCTTCAAGTGAGCCTGCGCGGTAAATTCGTTACAGCCAGCGTGGTAGAACTCCCCTTTTACTATCGCAACCAGACAAGACGAAAGTAGTAATACGAGGCCTTGGGGTTAAACCTTTTGTTTCCACCGGAATTCTTTGCTTAATTGTTTATAGGCAGCTATAAAGACATAAAGAAGTTCCTTAACAGTAGAGAAGAGATTCAGACGATGCGATTTGAAAATTCCGTCATTATAGTTACTGGTCCCAGTGATACGGGGATTGGCGGAGCAATCGCTGAAAGCTTTGCAGAGCAGGGAGCAACGATTTGTCTTCTGGGCATCGAAAGGCCAGAGCGTCTGATTAAAAGATTGCAGAGACGGGACACGTCGCTCATTTGGCTGGATTGTGATGTTTGCAATACCCGAGAAGTCGATGAGGCAGTGCTCTCCTGCCACAAATTATTTGAGAGAATTGATGTCCTGGTCAATAATGCCGGAGTGGAGTTCTCTGTACCTTTCGAGCAAATTGATGATGATCAGTGGGACCGTCTGCTTTCAGTGAATTTAACTGGAGCAATGAAGATGACACGCTCTGTTTTGCCGTTTCTGACAGAGCAGGGGGGAGTCATTGTTAATATTGCCTCTGCGTTGGGGATGGTTGGTTGTGCTGGCTACCACGCGTATTCTGCATCCAAAGCTGGACTGATTGGGATGACACAGTCTCTGGCACTCGAATTGGCCCCTCGTGGGCAGCGTGCAGTTTGTGTTGCTCCTGCAATTGTAAAAACTCCCATGTCATACAAGCATGCGACTCTGCTGGATAAATCAACCCTTGAAGATCTCGAATCTGCCCACCCGTTGGGAGTAGGTTCACCCAATGACGTAGCCAATGCAGTCTTGTTCCTGGCCTCCAAAGAAGCAAGTTGGATAACGGGCATATCACTTCCATTAGGCTGGATTCCCAGTTGGGGACTTCCTACACCCGGGATTCAAAGCTCGCTTAAGAAGAATAATGAGTATTCTGTGAACCAATAGGTGCCAGAAAAGCCTTCTGTCTTGCTGAAACGGCCCTGAAGAGGCCCAGAATCCCTCATTTTCAGTTGATTTCTTAATTCCATCAATCCACCCTTTTGAGTTCCTGTGCCTTTCCCCTATAATCGCTATAGGATGCCAAGTTGGACAGGGAAGGTGTCTGTGGAAATTTGAATACTTCTCCAGAGGCTTCTCTGTCGTATTTTGGAAGCTTGTCATCGTATGGTTTTGGGCAATACCGCCCGATATTTACTCTGATGATTTAATACGGTGAAACAGAACGAGAGTGCTTAAGATAAGTCCATTTGCAATTTGTAATTCAATGTTAGTCATGAAAATGAATTACAAATTGCGAGTCGAACAGCTTGTGCTTAACTCTTGGAACTAACATAAGGGGCATTGTGGTGTCTGAAGAACTTACAGTCGATAAATTTTTATTAAGCAACTGTCTGGCTACTGGCACCTATAGTCAGATTTGGGATGTTACCGATCAGGAAACAAGCGAACGGTTTGCGATGAAGTTGCTGCTCGAAGAAGCCTTTCGGGATTCAGAGCAAAAAAAGATATTGAAGCAGGAATTCAAAACAGCAAACACCTTCGATCACCCCAATATTATTCACGTCTACGAGCACAAGCAGACAAAAAAACATGCTTATTATACGATGGAGTTTTTCGGAGGGCCCAATCTGAAACAGATTATTCGCAGTGAGCGACTTGTTGTTCATACTCGGATGCGAAAACTTGCCGAATGCATAGTCATGGCACTCGGGCAGATTCACGAAAAAGGCTGGCTGCATCGGGATGTCAAACCAGACAATATTATGATGACCAGGGCGTCGGATGTGCGATTAATCGATTTCTCGCTTTCCTCAAAAGCTCCTTCTTCAATCGCAAAATTGGTG
>JAESQE010000412.1 GCA_016765335.1 Planctomycetaceae bacterium | reverse complement strand
GGGCCAAAACAATACCCTGTCAGGTCCAGTCAGTTTTGCATGGGCTGGCTATCATTTCCACAAAATCTTCTTTGCGCCCCAGCCACCCTTTTATTCATTTTTCTCGGGACATCGTAAGCGGCAAGCAAGACCACAAAAGTTCGCAACTTCAAAACTGGCCAGCGAGTGAGTCTTTATGTCGCTGATCCCTTGAAAAGAGTATCCAGGTTACTGGCAATTGTATGAGCAGAGACGTATCATTGACTACTTATGGATAGCGAACTATTGAATTGTGCTATTCGATAAGTAGTTCTTCTTGAGAGGGATGCCAGTGATGAAAAAGTTCTCGTTGATGGTGGTTTTGCTTACAATTATTTCTTTTTCTCCTGCTCTGCTCAATGCAGCCGAGAATGCAGCGAGCCTCTTTGAAAAACAGCCTTTCGAACGAGGAGTGGTTGTCCTTTTAGATGTTCCGCAAAACGATGTCAAAGGCGTCGTCAGGTACTGTTTGCAAAACGAAGTGATTTTGTTCGTGCAAACACAGAACGCAGCTCAACTCAAAGCGTTGCAACTGGCAGCCGATAGAGCGGGATTGTTGGGGCAACGAATTTTCGCAGACACCGGAGATTTCTCTGCGATTCAAATTGCTGACAACCTGGCTGATGCCATCTTTGTTTCTGCCTCTGCTCAGAAACTCGTCAACGACAAAGAATTGCTTCGAGTTTTGCATCCACGGGCAACGGCTTACATTGGAGATCGAAAGTTAACAAAGCTGGAACCAGCCGGCACCGAAGATTGGTCACACCCGTATCATGGACCGGATAACAATCCGCAGTCGAACTATCAACTAGCTCGCGGAAAACTACGAACGCAATTTATTGGCTATCCAAAATTCAGCCCAATGCCCGAGCAAAGTGTGATCGGCGGTGGTCGTATTTACAAAGCGATGGGGCACATTGCTCATAAAACAAATCAGTTTGAATGGTTAAATACACTGGTTTGTATTAACGCATATAACGGAACGATTTTATGGAAACGTCCACTTCCCAAGGGATTCATGATCCATCGCAACACAATGATTGCAACGGATAATGGTCTACTACTGGGAGACGATAAGTCTTGCAAAATTATTGATGGGCAAACAGGAAAGACTCTCGATGAATTAACGATCCCGAAAGAAATTACCGATGGCCCGGTTTGGAAGTGGATGGCTTATCGCGAGGGCGTGCTTTATGGGTTGGTTGGAAATCCGGAAATTAAAGTTGATACACAAAAGGCTGCCCGCAGAGGAATTGGGCATTGGCCCTGGGCTATGTGGGAAGGACACGACTACAAAGATCCGAGAACGGCATTCGGTTTTGGACGAACAGTAGTCGCGTATGATCTAAAAACTAAAAAAATGCTTTGGCATTATCGCAACAAAGAGTTTCTTGATGCACGCACATTGTGCATGAACGACGACAAGTTGTTCTTTTANGCTCCCGANATTTTTCTGGGAGCAATNGANCTGAAGAGTGGCAAACAGCTTTGGGAAAACAAAGACGCCGACTTGCTCGAAGCGATTGGAAAAAATCACAAAGCTCAATTGTGGAAAACCGGGTATTCCACTTCCTGTTACATGAAATGTAATGAGAATCAATTATTCTTTGCTGGGCCACAACGACTCAAAATGGTGGTCGCATCCACAGAAAACGGCAAACTCGATTGGACATACCCAACCGGCAACGTGCAACTCGTTCTGCGAGACGACGCCATTTATGCAGCTGGTCCGTTGATTCGAGAAGTCAAAGGGGAAACTGGAGTTCGCTTGGCATATAAAGACGGAAAAGTTCTTAGTGGCTTCCCATCACGCAGAGCCTGTACGCGGGCAACGGGATCAGTCGATAGTATTTTCTTTCGTGCTTCTGGCGGAACCGTCCGTATTATGACTGACGATAACAACGCCACCCATCTGGATCCGATGCGACCTCCTTGCCAAGATGGCGTGTTGGTTTCTAATGGTCACTTCTATTGGGGGCCTTGGATGNGTGGCTGCCAGTTATCGTTGTACGGAAACATCTGCCTGGCCCCTGCGAGTGAGCAGGAGAATCATCCGCCTGAGAATTTCCACAATGGATTGGTCACCTATGGAAATATTACTGATGTCAAACCGCTTTCGATTCAAAAGACAGACTGGGTCACTTACCGCGGCACAAACGCCCGCACCGATTCCACGCAAATAGAATTGCCTGCCAACGTCAAGCTGGCTTGGAAAGGGCGACTCACCAACGGAGAACTCCCGACTGCTCCGGTGGCTGCTGGCAATATGGTTTTTGCAGCTGATCGCAACGGAGCCGTGACTGCGTTTGATGCTCAGGGCAAACAGGTCTGGAAATCGTTCACAGCAGGGGCCGTGAACTACGCACCATCGATTGCAAATGATCGTTTGTTTGTTGGTTGCTCGGATGGTTGTGTGTATGCCTTTGAAGCGAAAACAGGCCGACTGTTATGGAAGAATCGAATTGCTCCGGAAGTAAATCGTATTCTGGTTTTTGGTAAATTAGTTTCGGGCTGGCCCGTTTCTGGTGGCGTCGCTGTCGAGAACGATACCGTTTACGCAGCAGCAGGCATCACTCATTACGATGGTACCTACGTGATTGCACTGGATGCAACCACTGGAAAAATGAAAACATACAGCGACTCTTCAGGACAACTTTCTGAAAAATCGAACAACGGGATCAGCTTGCAGGGAAATCTTGCCATAGTTGATGGTCAGTTGCAATTCCTGGGTGGTGGTGTTTACGAGACCGCCAAGTACGATTTGCGAAGCCTGGAATGTATGAATAATCCCAAAGAGCAAGTTAGCTCGCAATACCGCACGGCGTTTTATCCGTTGTATCCTAAATATGGAAAGTATCTTTCTCTGGATTACACTTGTTCGGATGGCTCAACATTGTGCCTGGATGCGAGCTACGATGGTTCCGTTTTCAACAACCTCGCCTTACAGCCATCGCAAGCTGATGGAAAGCTTCGTACTCCTAAAGAAGCCTCACGATTCGCAGCGACTTTCCGCCGTGGTAAGCCAATGGTCAAGGACATCTGGACCGACTCTGAAGACCGCCGGTTTACCAGCTATATTGTTTCTGGGGATCAATTACTGGCAGCTGGCCATTTGGATGAAAAACCAGATGAGCCGTTCCTGGTCGCAATCAATATCAAGGATGGCAAAGACCTCTGGAAAATTCCGTTGCCAGCCAATGCCGTCAAGGGCGGAGCAGCTATCGACCAGAATCACATAATTTACCTGACTCTGGAAGATGGTCAACTGCTTTGCTTTGAACCTAAATAAATTAGTCGTTCATGAAAAACTCACTTGGGTGGTTGAGTTGTGACTTTCCTGAGGGAGCTTGGAAATTATTTGCTTCGGCTTGGAGTCAGGGAGAATTTTGTTAGGCGACTTGATGCCAAACTGATCGGTTTCGCTGCAAATATCGACTGGTGAGGGTCACTGAGACCCAAAAAACCAGCGCAGCGACAAGGCCTCGCAGCAGCTTGCGTAAGTTGAAGCCCGCTGCGGACAAAAT
>JAESQE010000009.1 GCA_016765335.1 Planctomycetaceae bacterium | reverse complement strand
GAAGCAGCTGCTAAAAAGACAAGGCTTGCTCTGGGAAATCTTGATGCAGGAGAATACAAACTCTCAGACACACTAGATGATGGCAGCCCCATTTGCGTTGCAATTACCATTTCTGATCATTCTGCAACGGTTGATTTTTCAGGAACTGGACCTGTCCTGCAGTCGAACTTAAATGCTAGTCGAGCAATTGTCACAGCAGCTGTGCTCTACGTTTTCCGTTGCTTAATCGCAGAGGATATCCCACTTAACGAAGGAGTTCTCGAACCGATCGACTTGATCCTTCCTGAATGCCTGTTGAACCCTCCTGCTTTTGACGATCCTGCTCGCTGTGTTGCGATGGTTGGCGGCAATGTCGAGACCTCCCAACGCATTGTCGATGTTCTTCTGGGGGCACTTCAACTCGCTGCGGCAAGCCAGGGAACGATGAACAATCTAACATTCGGGGATGACACTTTCGGATATTACGAAACAATCTGCGGGGGCAGCGGTGCGACCAGCAAACAAGCAGGCACAGATGCAGTGCATACGCATATGACCAACACACGCCTGACTGATGCTGAAGTGATCGAACGGAAATATCCCGTTCGGATCCAAAGTTTGTCAATTCGAAAAAAAACTCAGGCGGAACAGGCCTGCACTCTGGAGGAAACGGCATTATTCGCGAAATCGAATTTTTGAAACCACTGAAAGTATCGATGCTCTCTCAAAGACGCGGCAAGCACCAACCGTTTGGCCTGAAAGGCGGCAAGCCCGGTTTGTCCGGTCGCAACAAACTCCGCAAAAAATATTCTCACGAAGAAACAGATCTGGGCGGATGCTTTCAAATTGATGTCGAACCTGGTGATGTCCTGATCATCGAAACCCCGGGCGGTGGCGGCTGGGGAACTGAAACGATTCAATAAAAAAACGGTGCACCACAAAGACTCGAAGACACAAAGTTATTTCTGTTGCTGGAACCGGGTAGCACAGACAATCCCGTTCAGGGTTGTCTGTGTTGCGTAGCAACCCGAGGAATTGCCGGAATTGCTTTGTGTTAATTTTGAGCAGCACTCAAAAAGCTAAGTTTTCATCTCATGCAGACTCCATTTGAAATAGGAATATTCCGGCCTTGTATCTTACATGGACTGTCTTTTCTTCTTTGTTTTCTAATAAAAACAAAGACCTTGATACCGGTCTTGCAAGACCGGTATCAAGGTACGCGAGTGGCAGATCGTTCCGGCCTTGGTCAATAAGACCGTGAAGTAGCCTGATCGTCACTCGCTTTTTATGCCTCAAACCCGCACAGTCGCCTGAGCGGTGCCTACAGCACCAGCTCGTATCAGCAAGGAAGGGATTCAGCATGCAACAGCATAACAAAATCTTCGTCGGAATCGATATCGCAAAAAAGAAATTCGATGTCGCTTTCTCACATCTTTCTCAAGGAACAACTTTTGAATACTCTCCCAGCGGAATCAAACGTTTTCTCAAAGAACTTCAAAAAGTAAAACCACAACTGATTTGCATGGAAGCCACCGGAGGGCTCGAACGAGAACTGGTGGCCTGCCTGCACAAGCACCAATTTGAACTCGCAGTCGTTAACCCCAGGCAGATTCGAGACTTCGCCCGGGCCAAAAATCAACTCGCCAAAACCGATCAGATCGATGCTCGCATTATTGCGCAATTCGCACAAATGATGGAGCCGCGAATTACCTTGCCTTTGTCAGATGCTCAGCAGAAAATGCGTGATCTCACTTCGAGAAGACGTCAACTGANTAAGNANATTGTCCNNGAAAAGAACCACCTGGCNTCNACCCCCGANAAGGAAATTCGCAAGATGATNCAACAGTCNATTCGATTCCACGNAAAGCANCTGNNNACAATCGAACGAAAACAAAAAGCACTCATTGAAGCGGATGAACAAGCGAAGAAAAAAGCGAGCATTATTCAATCGGTGCCGGGCTTTGGACCTGCGACCGCTGCCCTGTTGGTGTCTGAACTACCAGAACCAGGCAGCCTCAACCGCCAGCAAATTGCCAGGCTTGTTGGAGTAGCTCCCACGAATCGAGATAGCGGAACCCTGCGAGGGAAACGCACCATCGGCGGTGGACGAGTTGACATTCGTAACGGACTTTACATGCCGATCGTAGTTGCGAAGAAATACAATCCGAAGATCAAAGTTTTTTACGACCGGCTCGTCGAAAGTGGCAAGCCCAAAATGGTCGCCCTGATTGCAGCGATGCGAAAACTGTTATCGATTGTTAACGTCATGATCAAAGAAGGAAAAAAATGGAACGAAAACACAATTAACACTTGATCTCCAAGACAGTCGCTACTTCCTTACGATGGTGTAAACAACGGTCAGAAAACGTAGCGCCGAGCGGGCAGAAAGTGTAGCGCTGGTTGCGGGGAGATTCCTGCGAAGGTGGCTGTGGTTCGCAAGAAAGGTGAATCCTTTTCTTACTTCGTCTTGATTGACTCGCCGCTTGAGCTTTTTGTGCGGCGACGTTTGGCGTCCTGTAATCGGTAGCTTTCGCCAGCGGTTTCCAATATGTGACAGCGATGGGTTAAACGATCCAGCGTCGCTCCGGTAAGACGCTCGCTGCCGAGGACTTCAGGCCAGTTTTCAAAGGGTAAATTCGTAGTGACGATCAAACTCATACGTTCGTAGGCCGTACTGATGACATCGAATAAAAGTTCGGCGCCGAGTTTGCTGGCGGGGACGTAGCCCAGCTCATCAAGAATCAATAAGTCGAGTTTCGAGAGTTGTCTTTTGAGACGCAGAAGATCTCGATCCTCACGAGCTTCCATCAGGTGCGTGATCAGCTCGGTCACCTGATAAAAACGAACTTTCTTCCCTTGGCCACACGCTGCAATTCCAAGTGAAATCGCCAAATGTGTTTTTCCAGTCCCCGAATTTCCGACCAGTAAAATATTCTCTCGCTTTTCAATGTACTCACCTCGCATCAATTCATTGACAAGCAATTTGTTCAATGAAGGTTGTACTTTGAAATCGAACGTATCCAGAGTTTTGTGAGTCGGGAATTTGGCTGCTTTCAATCTCCTTTCGGCGGCACGGCGTTCTCGTTCAATCAGTTCCAGTTCGCTTAATTGTAACAGGTAGCCGAGATGATCCACGTTATCTGTCGCACAACGAACGGCGACTTTCTCGCACTCACTGAGGATCGTTGGTAATCTCAAATTCTTGAGATGATGTTGTAGCAACACAACAGATTTGGTTTGAGTTTTTGTCATAATCTTAACCTCTAAGTAATAAGGACTGGTAAGCAGAAACATCTGTTTGCGCAACCTGTACCAGTTTCAGGTGCGGACGACCGTCCAAACAAAACAGTGTGCTGGGAATTTCCTGTTGATAATCCAATATCAACCGAATGGCATCAGCGTTAACGACTCCAATATCAAGACCGTACTGCACAGCGTGCTTCAATTCAGTGATTGAATATCGCTCCAGCAGCCGCAAGACTTTGATAAACTCTCGGGTGCCAATCTCAGCGAGTTCAGATTCCATACGGCGTCTTAAAATCCCAAAGCAAACTGGCAAATCCCAGTTCTCCAACGGCTTGGCGTGATCAAACCCGCCGGGTTTTCGCTCTAAGAGCCCTAAATAATGGACGGGATCGAAGAATGATTGCTCCCGGCCCCAGTGTCTTTTATGTCTGGCAATCAACTGATCTTCAAAACTGAGCCGGACTTCATCGATAGTGGCCACAATCGTAATTTGACGATATGCAAATTTTGTGGGCACCGAATAACTGTTTCTGTCGAAGCGAACCAGAGAGAGTGAATTGGCATTAGCCTGTGCGAGACGATGGGCATCAAAGGTCTGCCTTGGTATGGGCAGCATCGAGGATTGTTCCTCGACAAGCAACACTTGTTTTGCAGAAGGTTTACCTCGCAACTGACGTTTTAAGTCATCCTGGCAACATTGCCATAATTGTTCATTGAGCCTTTCCAAAGAATCAACACAAGGAACTGGAACCAGAAAGTTCCTGCGAGCAAAATCCAAAAGTCGTTCGACATGCCCTTTCTCGTTGGGACGTCTCACCAGACAGAAATGATCTTCATACAAAAAGTGACTTTTCAATCGTGAAAACTCAGTTGTTACTTTTCTTTCGCGAGTTCCGATAATACGGGCCACTGCGATTTTGGAATTATCATAACTGATGCGTTTCGGCACACCACCAAAGAATTCAAAGGCTCGCTTGTGCCCCTCCAGAAAAGACTCCGTACATTCTCTCGGAAAGGCCTGCATGAAAATGGCGTCCGAATAAGGCATTGTCATGACAAACAAGGCCACTTTGGTTAACTCGCCATTAAGTAAAACATCAGCAAATCCAAAGTCAACCTGAGCTTCGCCAGGAGGATGGCTCAACGGCAGGAAAACTTCACGAGACTTTTGTTTCAACTCGCGAATTGCCTCTTGAACAATCGTAATTCCCCCTGTGAATCCATGCTCTTTCTGGAGCCGCTCGAATATCTTTCTGGTCGTATGCCGCTGTTTGCGATGAGTCTTTTTATCACTCTCCAAGTATTCAATAATGGTCGGTAAAAACGAATCGATTTTAAGAACCCGAGTTTTGGTCAACCGATACCCCGGTGGCTCGGTATGCGTCAGGATTTTCTTCAGCGTCTCCCAATGGATTTTGTACTCAGTGCAAGCGCCACGCTTACTAATCTCACCATTGAGAACTCGCCGACGAATTTCAGCCCATTGTTCCATGTTAGTGTACACCGTTACCTCCTGCCTGGTTGAAGTCAGAACTTTCTGAAAACAGAAAGTCTGACCAAAACCAAGCAAGTGGTCATCTGGGCGCTACACTTTTAATCCAATTTACCACTCACCGCTCGGCGCTACGTTTTCTGGCCGTTGTTTACAACCATTCCGCTTGGCTTCCCGAAATTGACGATAATTGCTCATGGTATGATAATAACAATCAGACAAAGGTGCGTCATGACGCACCCTACGGAACTGAACTGAATACCCGACTTAGTGTGTGAATACGCTAAAGCGTAAAAGCTTGTTTTTCATGCCATCGAGACACATGGATCAGGTCC
>JAESQE010000411.1 GCA_016765335.1 Planctomycetaceae bacterium | reverse complement strand
TGTGCTTTATGCGCGTGACGGTACGCCGGTGAAGCTATCGGACGTTGCTCGTGTGATCGAAGGGCCGGAACTACGGCGCGGCGTAACGGAGCTTAATGGCGAAGGTGAAGTTGTATCGGGCGTGGTCANTATGCGCTCTGGTGAGAACGCTCTGCATGTAATTGAGGGGATTAAAAAGAAACTGGAGGAACTGCAACATGGCCTGCCCGAAGGCGTAGAAATTGTTCCGGTTTATGATCGTGCGCCTCTGATTGAGGGTGCGGTTGAGTATTTGGCAGAAAAACTCATTGAAGAAGGCATTGTTGTTTTTCTCGTTTGCCTAATATTCCTGCTTCATGTGCGCTCGGCTTTTGTTGCAATTATTACATTGCCATTGGCGATTTTGGCTGCATTTATTGTTATGTCAGCGCAAGGAATTACCGCCAATATCATGTCCTTGAGCGGTATCGCGATTGCTATTGGCGCGATGGTGGATGCGTCCGTTGTAATGGTTGAAAATGCACATCGAAAACTTGCTGATTTAAGGAGGGATGCCACGCGCGCAGAAAAGAATGCTGCCATTTTACTTTCCGCCAAGGAAGTAGGGCCGGGTCTATTCTTCTCTCTGCTTATTATCACGGTGTCGTTTATGCCCGTTTTTGCGCTGACGGGGCAATCCTATCGCCTCTTCTCCCCGCTCGCCTTTACCAAGACTTATGCGATGGGATTTGCTGCAATCTTATCCATTACCGTTGTGCCTGTGCTTATGCTCTGGCTGATCAAAGGCAAAATCCGCAAGGAAGAAGAAAACCCGATTAATCGCTGGTTTATCAATCTTTATAAACCGCTTTTGAATAGTGCTTTGAAAAAGAAATGGCTGACCCTTATGCTCGCGCTTGCTTTGCTTGGCTCTATGGTCTGGCCTTTGGCAAAGACCGGCTCTGAATTTATGCCCGCTTTATATGAAGGTGAGCTGCTCTATATGCCCACTACGCTACCGGGTGTATCCATCACCAAGGCTAAGGAAATTCTGCAACAAACTAACCGTATGATTAAGCTGGTGCCGGAAGTGCATCATGTGTTCGGCAAGGTTGGACGCGCGGATACGGCAACCGACCCCGCGCCAATCTCAATGATTGAAACATGGATCAAGCTTAAACCCAAGTCTGAATGGCGCAAAGGCATGGATATTGATGCTCTCATTAAAGACCTCAACACCCGCGTTAAAATTCCCGGTGTGGTGAATAGTTGGGGCTATCCGATTAAAACCCGCATGGATATGATCTCGACAGGTGTACGCACGCCTATCGGTATTAAGATAGCAGGTGATGATCTGGATGTGATTGGGCGTGTGGCGCTTGATATCGAGGCTAGTATTAAAGATGTTCCCGGCACAAGATCAGCCTTTGCAGATCGCGTTACAGGCGGAAAATATCTGGAAATTGAACCAAACAGGGATGAACTGGCACGGCGCAATATTGATCTTGGCGTATTTCAAAACATTATTGGCACCGCGCTTGGTGGCATGAAGATGGCGGAATCCATTCAAGGGCGGGAACGCTATAATATCATGCTGCGCTATGATCGTCCGTTCCGCGAAGATCCGGAGGATTTATCTAATATCCTAATTCCCACGCCACAAGGGCAACACATCCCGCTTGGTGAACTTGCAAGCATTGANTTCGTCGAAGGGCCGCCCATGATAAAATCAGAGAATGCGCGTTTGACGGGCTGGGTTTTTGTGGACATTGAAGGCATAGATATTGGCACTTACGTTAAAAATGCACAAAGAGTTATCGCGGAAAAAGTTAACTTGCCGCCCGGCTATGCTTTGATCTGGTCAGGGCAGTTTGAACAAATGCTAGAGGCCAAGGCGCGGATGCAAATTGCTGTGCCTGCGGCAATCTTTATTATCTTTACGTTGCTTATGCTGCATTTTGGGCGGCTGGATCGCACGCTTATTGTGATGCTCTCATTGCCCTTTGGCCTGATTGGTGGCGTATGGGCGCTGTATTTCGCAGGCTATAATTTCTCTGTTGCGGTTAGTGTCGGCTTTATCGCACTTGCGGGGATAGCCGTTGAGACGGCTGTCGTGATGTTGCTCTACATTGATCATCAAGTCCGTGCACATCCCCCAAAAACACGACAAGAGCTGTTTGATGCTGTTATGCATGGTGCTGTCTTGCGTGTTCGCCCAAAGCTTATGACTGTGGCAACTACCATGATTGGACTAACCCCAATATTTCTTACTGCAGGCTTAGGCTCAGACGTTATGCGCCGCATNGCCCTGCCNATGGTTGGNGGNATGGTTAGNACNACANTNNTNACNCTGNTNGTTATTCCNGTTGTGTATTACCTNTGGGAAGGCCGNAGATTTAAAANNNNAGAAAANTTTGAGNGGTAANTGTNTTNNNTTCGTAATAGTTATATNAGACGTGATTTTTAAACCTTGATAAGGAGAAACACTGTCATGAAATCTATTAAGAGCACCCTTTATTTAGGCGCTATTGCCTCAATGGCTTTAACCTTTGCACCTCAAGCATATGCGGATAGCGGTATGCATAAATCTATGGCACAGCATGGTCAAGCATCAGCAGAGCACAAGGACATTATGGGCAGCGGTGTTGTTCATAGCGTTGATATAGAGAGCAGAAAAATCAATATTTCTCATGATCCTATCCCCGCATTGAAATGGCCAGAAATGACTATGGATTTAGATGTTTCAGAGGGCGTTGATCTTGAGGCTTTATCTCCTGATGACGCTATCCAATTCCATATTGAATTGGGCGGCGATAAAGTTTACCGCATCACAAAAATCATGAAGGCAGATGTCGCTCACCATGAAGGTCAGCAATGTGAGGCTGGTATGGATTGCCCTATGCATGAAGACATGAAGCACGGCGCTGAGTAACAATCTAATTTTAAAATCTGAAAGGAAATTATCATGAAAAAGAAAAATCTAGCAATCTCTGCCGCAATTGGGGCAGCCATTTTAGGCTTATCGACAACAGGAGCATTCGCACATATGGAACCAAAAAAAGGCGAAAATATGGAAAAATGTTACGGCGTTGTTAAAGCGGGGAAGAATGACTGCTCTTCCAAGGCAGGAAAACACGGATGTGCGGGCATGGCCAAAACTGATTCTAGCGCAGATGAATGGATTAAACTTCCCAATGGCCTTTGTAACAAAATCGTTGGCGGGTCTTTAACCGAAGGCGGTATGGCTCAGGCCGATGAGCCTGTAGAGGCTGTAGAGCATAAAGATGATGGTCACGCTCACTAATAAAAAAGGATTGAAGTGATGAGAAAGTTATTTGTAATGACGGCTCTTATGTTGGCGGTCAGTGCGCCTGTTATGGCTAAAAACTACATTGTTAAAATGATATCCGATGCAGATAATACACGGTATTATTTTGAACCGGCGGCGCTCACGATTAAGGCGGGTGATACCGTTAAATGGGTGAACGCGCAGGAAGACTTTCATAACGCCGCAGCCACATCAATTCCCAAAGGCGCAGAGTTTTTTGAAGGCCCGATGCTGGAAGAAAAGGGGCAAAGCTGGTCTTACAAATTTACCAAATCTGGCACCTATGAATATGAATGCCAACCTCATGCGATGCTCGGTATGGTTGGGATGATTGTTGTTGATTACACCTCTGCGCCCGAAGATATAGAAACAAAAGCAGAGGAATAATACAACATGATGAACATAGAAATTATACCGAACTGGCACCCTATCTTTGTGCATTTCACCGTGGGGCTTTTAAGCATATCGGCGCTATTTTATCTGGCGGGTCTGGTGTTGCGTAAGCCTACTTTCTTGATTGTAGCGCGGTGGAATCTTTGGGTTGGCGGCGCGATAACGGTCGCGACAGTTCTGGCTGGTTTCTATGCGTATGGCACGGTGGCGCATGATGCACTATCCCACGCTGCAATGACTGATC
>JAESQE010000410.1 GCA_016765335.1 Planctomycetaceae bacterium | reverse complement strand
ATTAAGAATGGGAACTATCTGGTTTGCCACGAAAACAAAGGGGCCGTCTACGAATACAGTCCCGAGGGCAAGGTTGTGTGGAGTTACGATGTCCCTTTATTTAATAAGCCACGCAAGCCAGGCCACGGAGTGGATGCCCATGGCAACCAGTGCTTTGCAGCTCTGCGATTGAAAAATGGCAACACTCTGATTTCAACTGGAAACGGACATCGAGTCATTGAAGTCACGCCAGGCAAAGACATTGTCTGGGCGTTGGATCAAAATGAACTTTCCGGCATTCAACTGGCCTGGGTGACAACATTGCAGGTTTTACCCAGCGGAAACATTGTGCTTGGAAATTGCCATGCTGGTCCGAAGAATCCTCAGATTATTGAAATCAATCGAGCCAAGCAGGTTGTCTGGAAATTCCACGATTTCAAAAACTTCGGCAACTCCCTGACGAACACGCAAATCCTCACCGTAGATGGTCAAGCGATTCGTTAAGGTCAGAGCACTCGGTTCCAGAGGTATCCCAGTAAAAAGAAAAAGGCATTCGTGATATGAAAAATCGTAACACAAGACATCAGGCAAGTTTTGGATTGTTTCTTCTTGCCAGTGTCGTGCTGATGGCAATGATGATCACTTCTGGTGAAGTTGCAGTTGCTGACCCTGCTCCCGAATTTGATATTACAACCATCGATTTGAATGATGACCAGTCACGACAATCTATCGTAGACCGCGAGCCAGGTCAGTATCTTGGGCATCCTACGACGTGCTTGTTGGATGATGGGAAAACAATTCACTGTGTTTATCCTAAGGGGCACGGCCGTGGTCCGGTGATGTACAAGCGAAGCAACGATGGCGGAAAAACCTGGGGTGAGCGATTGCCCACTCCGGCGAACTGGGCCACTTCGCTGGAAGTTCCCACGCTGCATCGAGTCGTTGATGCTCAGGGCAAAAAGAGGATCATCATGTGGTCTGGATTATATCCGGCTCGTTTGGCTGTCACCGAAGACGATGGTCAGTCTTGGAGTGAATTGAAGAAAGTCGGCGAATGGGGAGGAATTGTTGTGATGGGCTTTGTTGAAAGGCTCAAAACTCCAGGAAAATACATGGCGATGTTTCACGACGATGGTCGTTTTTTTACCGCGGACGGAAGAAAGAATAAAAAGCCGGGCTTTGTTCTTTACAAAACGTTTTCAAGTGACGGTGGTTTAACCTGGTCATTTCCGGAAGCGGTTTATCGATCTAATAAAGTTCATCTTTGCGAGCCGGGCTGTATCCGGTCGCCTGACGGAAAACAGCTGGCTGTTTTGCTCAGAGAGAATACACGAACAAAAAACTCGCATATTATATTCTCAAAAGATGAAGGCGAAACCTGGACTGCCCCGAAAGAGCTACCTTTAACATTGACCGGAGATCGGCACACCGGAAAATATGGACCTGACGGACGCCTTTTTATTACCTTCCGCTGCATCGCGCCTGCTCAGTCTCGTAAAGTGAGAGACTTTGAAGGCGACTGGACCGCTTGGGTTGGAACCTGGGATGATTTGGTTTCTGGTTCACAGGGAGAATATTTTGTCCGACTCAAAGACAACACAAAAGGGTACGACACTTCTTATCCGGGAGTTGAACTGCTTCCCGATGGCACAATCGTAACCACAACTTACGGTCATTGGGACGCTGGTCAAGAACCGTACATTATTAGTGTGCGACTCAAGCTGATCGAACTTGATGAATTGGGCAAATAGCAGGACGGATCTGTATCACTTTATTTTACACCGAGTAAATTGGCGACTTCTTTCTGAAGGCCAATAAACCTTTCGTCAAGGCGTTTGGTGTCTGCTGAATTGTTTTCAAGCATTGGGATGAGGCAATCTCTTGCNGCAAAAAGCAACTTTTGCTTAGCTGCTTTTTTGGCTCCTGCACCATCTGCGATGAGTTCATCAATGGTCAATTCCAGTTCGGGAATCGTCTGCTCTGCGATTGTTTCAATCTGACCAGGGTTGCCTTGTTTTGCTCTTAGAATTTGAGCATAGATTTCTTCGTAGCGGTGATAGATAGCCGTGTCGTTTGACCCGCCGACCATACTCACCAGGAAAACACATGCAACAATAACAGCTGCTCCCCCGATGATGCCCAAGACTTTGGGATCGAAATATTTTTTAAGCCCACTGAGATCTATTTTTTCTCGGGGCTGTTTGACTTTTTTTACCTTCGGCTGCACTTTACGAGCAGGCGGTTGATTGCCTTTACTTGCTGGTGCAGGGCTGGCTGATTCCGACTTGGTTGCCTGAGAAGTTTCTTCCACAGAGTCCACATTGTCACTGAGCCAGGCGTTTAATCGATTTGCGATTTCTTGTTTTTTATCAGTCTCTGTTTTTGCAGGTGTTACTGCCGAGCTGAGGTTTTCTGGCTGGGCCGAAGATTCGTCTTCAACTTCGGACTGCTGTAACGTAGGGGGTGGTGCAAAAGAAGTACCGCTACTGAGTTCGAAATCATCATCGGCCTCTGGAATCAAGCCTGCAATTTCGCCTGCAATCATCCATTTCCCCTGGTGACCGTGCCTCAAAAAGTCTTCAGGGCCAACCTTGTTATCAGCAACCATCGCAACTAAATCTTCAAATGGGAAAGGCCCCGTTTCTTGACCAGAAGCTTTCAAGAACCATTGATCTGAATTGGCTGGCAATGAGCCTACCTGTTTTTCAGAAACGATTTCCAGATTCAAATCGTCGGAATCAGTTGCGATTTCGAGTTCACTGACATTGTCAGCTGTATTAGGTTCTGACTGTTTCGGCTTGGAAGACTGATTGGCATCGGACATTGAAGGTTGTTTCAAAAATAAACGTCAAGCATTCAAATTATGATTGCAGTATGTTTTGGGGATGGTTAACAGGCTGACCAGATGGGCTGTCACTCCAGGCATTCTGCAATTTGCCACACAGTTCACTTGATCGATCAAAAATATCCAACTCGGCAAAGAACAGTAATGCCAAGACCGACTGTCCAGCCTGAGTGATTGTGTGTTTTGGTGAGTCGATCCAGTCTTTTTGGATGGCTTGTTCTTGCCAGAACTCTGCATGATCGATCAGCGGGATGTGATTGACGACCGCGACTTCACGAATCAAATCACATAACAATGCTAGGGAGGCATCGTCGTTACTATCAATTCGTGAATTGATTAGCGGAGGGGTTTGAAAGACCGGCTCGGTACCATTTTGCCTCAAGAATTCTGCCAGTTCCTTTAGTTTTTCGGCATAACGGTGCGGCTCTTTGGAGGCTTGAATGCAATCGGATTTTCCGGGGAGAATAAATGCAACATCGGGACGACACTGCATTAAACCTTGTTGACCAATTTTCCACAGTTCATTAATCGATGCATTTTGTACGCCTGCATTGACAATCAGATCAGGAAGACGGCGAAGTTCCCAGCGTAGTCGGTGACGAAACATTTCTGCAAAACCGGGCTGTCCGCTGTGTCGCAACCAAGCGGTTGTTTCGTCACCTAGAAACATCCAAACCCGAGGCTGTTGATCATGCAGCCAGCCTCGAATTTTTTGCATCCCCTGGGTTGTCACCGTGGGGCTGTTATCAAGATATTTCTTGAGGCTGTTCCCAGTCGAGTGTTGAGCAGAAACTGAGCCGGTCGAAACAGTACGATCTGAATTGACGGGTCGTTTTTCACGGGACTGTAATTCGTTCTCTTTCGATTCGTGATCATCAAAAACCGAGGTTGCATCCAAGCTGGCTGGCTGGATCTTTTTCTTCGCA
>JAESQE010000409.1 GCA_016765335.1 Planctomycetaceae bacterium | reverse complement strand
CGCGTTTCAATTCGAAACATGGCAAGGCAAGCAGAAGACGTTTGTTCGCACGGGGTGGAACTTAGCCCCATCGCAAGATTCACAATTCCAGCAATCCACCGATTTCTTGAACGCGGCAGGATTGCACCGGTTGTGGTCACATCGAGAATTGCAGCTACCTGAAAGAATCGAACTTTCAGCGGGAGAACAAAGCTCACTAAAATTCCCGTCTACTCAATTTGGCTTGATTCAAAAAGAGTCTCAAACGAGTATTCATTCCATTGAGGTGAAGAAGAATGATTTACTACGTTTTCGTGTGCTTGCCCGGGCTTATGGTTCGATGCTCGACCCGGTTCTGTTTGTCTCAAATGCTGATGGAAAACTTCAGGTTCAAAAAGATGACATCGCAAAAGATAACCTGGACGTAGATTTGACTTGGAAAGTCCCGGCTGATGGCAAGTATTCGGTTGAGGTGAAAGATCGTTATGGTCATTTTGGCCCGCGATATTTTTATTTGCTTCATGCGGAACCGGAGCATCCTCGTTTCGAATTGATGGTTGAAAAAGAAAACTATGTGACGTCCGCCGATAAACCGTTAGAAATTGCCGTGACCGTAAAACGAATTGCAGGCTACAAAGGAGAGATTACAATTCGTGCAGATAGCCTACCCGAAGGCTGCGTCTGCGAATCAGTCAACTCAGCAGAAAAAGGAGATTCGGCGAAGAAAGTGACCCTGAAAGTTGATACCAAGAATGCAAAGCCTTTCAACGGTCCAATACAAATTAACGGCGAAGGCAACGACGAAAAGAAACGGAAGCAGATTGCAACAGTGACGTTGAAAGTTAAAGACCGCGTTTCACAATCCATTTGGCTCACGGTGCCGGTCCCGGCTGCAAAAAAGTAATTTACGCTTCGTGTATTTGTCAGTGGCGCCGGTGTGGACTCCAGCAGACTCAATCCACATCGCGGGGCCTGATAGCCATCCGATGTACCAGCGGTTTACGTCTTGCCGCTCGCTTTGGCATTGGGTGTCAGCTGGGTTACGGGCGGAATTCTACGCTGCGTTCCCAGAGCACTTGTGTATCGTAGCTTGAGCCACTGCGCTGATTAATGCGGTTAGACCGCCAACTCCAACGAACAGATCCTCCGGTATTCTGAGGCCGTGTTGGAATTCGATAAGCCGAGCGGCTCCTGGGCATCGGAGCTGTCGCGGCGACTTCCGGCGAGAGCTGATGCGTAAAATAAGATCTGCGGAACATCCAGTCTTCTGCAAAAGATGCAGTCGGTTGGCAGATTGTCATTGCCAATAAGCAGAGCAGGCTTGTTGGAATCAACCGCCCGAATAATTGAGATGTTTCAAATCGCATCAGAGCACCTACAAGGTTATCGCGTGATGAAAAATGTGATCTCTCATGATGCCCAAAAGCAACATTTTGCACCTGATGATGCACAGAAACCACAGAAAAGCGACTGAAAGCCATGCTTGCCAGTCACAATTCATTACACGCAATTACAATGCCAATGCTTAAAGGAACCTCGATTAATTGAATCCCAGAGGTTCTCGCATACAGTTTGGTTATAAAACAGTTGAAAAACCCCTCTCACTCCCCCTTCGTAAGGGAGAGAACCAATTTTAGAGGTTCCCTTAATAGATGAGTCCGGTCGTTTCGTCGTAGCCGCACATCAAATTGAAATTCTGCACAGCAACGCCAGAAGCCCCTTTGATCAGGTTATCTATCGCGGAGAAGATTTGAATCGTTCCTCGCGAAAGGCGGACTGTGATGTCACAATAATTTGTGCCTGTGACATCTTTAGTACATGGCAAATAATCAACAACCCGGATAAACGGATTCCCCTGATAATAATCAGACACAGCCTGTATCAATTCCTCTTGAGTCGTTTCTTTGATCGCACGACCATAGATAGAACAAAGCAGTCCACGATCCATTGGGATTAAATGCGGGGTAAAAACAACTTCCGTTTTCAAGCCGCTGATGTCTGAAAGTACTTGATCAATTTCCGGGGTATGACGATGATTGCCCACGGAGTAGGCCATGACGTTTTCGTTGCACTCAGCGTAAATGGTCGTCAATTTAGGAACGCGTCCTGCTCCAGAAACTCCACTTTTCCCGTCAATGATAATTCCCTGAGGATCAAGAAAACCGCCACAAAGCAGGGGGGTGATTCCTAGAATTGAGGTGCTGGTATAACAGCCGGGGTTCGCGATGAGATTCTGACCCGGAATTTTCTCACGGTAAAGTTCAGGCAGCCCGTAAACGACAGTCCCCAGTCTTGTGGGATCGGTATGCACATGCCCGTACCATTGTTCGTAGACATCGGGGTCGTTCAAGCGATAATCTGCACTTAAATCGATGACCTTCAGCCCTTCAGCCAAAAGCTGGGGAATACTATCCATGCTGGCAACATGAGGCAGGCAGGCAAAAGCCACATCGCATTTTGCTGCAATTTGTGCAGGGTCTAACAGCTCGCAATTCAAATCAAGACGCCCAGTAAGCGAAGGATGTATTTCGCTGATTGAGGGAGAGTCTTCCCGGCGTGTTGTTGCTGCAACGATTTCAACAAAAGGGTGGCGAAGCAGAATTTTTATCAATTCAACCGCGGTATATCCGGTTGCCCCGATGATTGCAACTTTTGTTTTCACTTGTTCAGAGTTCATCGGTTAAGTTGTGCCCTATTGCTGAATAGGCCCTTTAAATACAGCGAAATAAGCAATTGTGTGACCGCACTTTATGCAGTCAGGTTCCAAAATTCAAGCAGGGCAGGGGAGAACCTGTCTTGATCCCCAATGCGTTGCTGTTTTGCATCGTTGATACGACACGCTTATAGTGCTGCTGGTTCAGTACCAGATTTCCGCAATGCAGGGCCTGAAATTATGAACTGAGTTTTTTCCCGGTGATTTTTTGCTGGATCAATTCGTAGCTGCGTTTTGCTTCTTCTTCACTGAGCAAGTACTCGGTACGACCTGAATAGTCTGAAGCAACATGCCAGCGTCCTAAGACATCGAACATGACTTCTGCCCGCTCGGAATTGAACTCGAATTTATTCTTCAGGCGATCAGATTCCTCTGGAGGAAGATCTGAAAACTGACCAATCAGTAGGAAATCCCCTTCATTGGAAAGCTTCAAATGCAGGCCCCGTAACTCTGATGCCAGTTGATGATCAGCAACAACATCGACAGCCAACGGCCCTTTTTTCAAAAACCGTTGTAACATCGGTGATTCTTCTTCGGCAATCCGGGCTGAAGATTCACAAACAGCGTACACAATTGCTTCGTCAACCAAATCGGCCTCATGGTTTTCCGGGCTGATATGCTTTGCCCAGGTGTTAACGAGTAAATCTAACTGAACATGTGGCGGGACCGACCGCAAAAACGGAACTTCTGTCAAATAGCCAAACCGATCATCATCTAGTGATTCAAATTGAAGGGTCCAAGAAATTCTCTCCATGGTATCCAGGAGCGCAACCCGGAACGCAATGTAACTGAGGAATGTTTGAGGCAATTTGTCGTTGGCTATTGTGATCATGTCGCTCATACTGCCACGAGGTGCAACGGATCGCAATAGGCAACTTGAGGAAAACCTTGAGATTCGATGTTCATTTTTGACATCATCTCGGAAGTCCGGTCAAGCTGACAAATCCGTTAAGGATGCCGATTCACGGCCTGTTTTGCCTTATCAGTCCAAGCTGCTTCTATTCCTCTGCTGCACAGTCCCCATGCTCTATACAGACAGCATGGGGACTGTTCAAGTTTTATATGCAAATGAGTTGACATGTCCCTCCGAGGGGAGCATACAAATACAATAAAATAAAGAACAGGGGCGACCAAAAAAGACTGGGTGATTGACGCTTCATGATGTGTAAGTAGGTCCACATAAATATACGGACACTTAATAGCTATGGTATTACCGTAGATAATTTTTATGGTTTATTGTGAATAGAGGCTGCAAAATGAAGAATCGAAACAGGGCAGGTTTTACATTAATTGAACTATTGGTGGTGATTGCGATCACTGCCATTTTGGTCGCACTGTTGTTACCTGCGGTTCAGCAAGCTCGTGAGGCAGTTCGCCCTCAGGGGCCGATGCCTACGCGATTCCCTCTAAAAAAGCTAATAAAGGAGGCATCCCGACCAAATATGCAGATGCCAATACCAGTAAGTTGACCGCAACAGTCAAGGCCGGTGAAGAAAACTCGGTGCCTTTGAAACTGGATTCAAAATAACTTTGCATAGCCTGTAATCAGCTATGTTTTTCAATAAGAATTGTTTCATCAGCTATTAACCTTGTGGTTACCAGCTGTTTTTTAAAACTACCCTTGGGCCTAAACACAACAGATTCCGTGGTATACGCCTTCAATACCATGGCTCATCCCTAGTGACGCCTCCTGCAAAGCCCCCACTGCTCGGTATTCAATCCAGCCCTTCTTTCAAAATGAATTATTCATGCCCCAGCAACGCAGTCTCAGTATTTCTGTTCAACCATTGCAGACATAAAGATCGATATATCACTAATATGTGCTACATAAGCACTATGGAGGAACATCGATCATACAACCAATCGTCTCAAAGGGTAGGGCAAATGAAAGAGCCAAGTATCGTTCTTACAGGTATTGAACAAACATTCAAAGAGGACGAAATCATTGTCAGTAAAACAGACCTCAAAGGGATTATTACCTATGCAAATCCCGTCTTTTTGAGAGTTGCCGGCTATTCAGAGCGTGAAGTTCTTGGACGCCCACACAATCTCATCCGGCATCCTGCAATGCCTCGCTGTGTTTTCAAGCTCCTGTGGGACACGCTTGAGCAGGGAGAAGAAATCTTTGTAAACAACGGCCAGAAAACGTAGCGCCCGGCGGTGAGTGGTAAATTGGAATAAAAGTGTAGCGCCCAGATGACCACCTGTCTTGTTTTTGTCAGACTTTCTGTTTTCAGAAAGTTCTGACTTTAACCGGGCAGGAGGTAACGGTGTACACTGATATGGAACAATGGGCTGAAATTCGTCGGCGAGTTCTCAATGGTGAGATCAGTAAACGCGGTGCTTGCGCTGAGTATGAAATTCATTGGAATACGCTGAAGAAAATCCTGACGCATACCGAGCCGCCGGGGTATCGACTGACTAAAACTCGGGTTCTTAAAATTGATCCGTTTTTACCAACCATTATTGAATACCTGAAGAGTGATAAAAAGACTCATCGCAAGCAGCGGCATACGACCAGGAAGATATTCGAGCGGCTCCAGAAAGAGCATGGATTCACCGGTGGAATCACGATTGTTCAAGATGCGGTTCGCGAGTTGAAGCAAAACTCTCGTGAAGTTTTCCTGCCATTGAGCCATCCTCCTGGTGAAGCTCAGGTTGATTTTGGATTTGCTGATGTTCTACTTAATGGCGAGTTAACCAAAGTGGCTTTGTTTGTCATGACAATGCCTTATTCCGATGCCATCTTCATGCAGGCCTTTCCAAGGGAATGTACCGAATCTTTTTTGGAAGGACACAAGCGAGCCTTTGAATTTTTTGGCGGTGTGCCAAAGCGTATCAGTTATGATAACTCCAAAATTGCAGTCGCCCGTTTCCTTGGGTCTCGCAAAAGAAAAGTGACAACCGAGTTTTCCCGACTGAAAAGTCATTTTTTGTTCGAGGACCATTTCTGTCTGGTGAGACGTCCCAATGAGAAAGGGCATGTGGAACGTTTATTGGATTTTGCCCGCAGGAACTTTCTGGTTCCAGTTCCTGCGATTGATTCTCTGGAAAGACTCAATGAACAATTATGGCAATGTTGCCAGGAAGATTTGAAACGTCAGTTGCGGGGCAAGCCTTCTGCAAAACAAGTGTTGCTTATCGAGGAACAATCCTCGATGCTGCCCATCCCGAAGCAGACCTTTGATGCCCATCGTCTTGCGCAAGCCAACGCCAATTCCCTCTCTCTGGTTCGCTTTGATAAGAACAGTTATTCGGTGCCCACAAAGTATGCGTATCGTCAAATAACGATTGTGGGCACGGTCGATGAAGTCCGGCTTAGCTTTGAGGATCAGTTGATTGCCAGGCATAAAAGACACTGGGGCCGAGAGCAGTCATTCTTCGATCCCGTCCATTATTTAGGGCTTTTAGAGCGTAAACCAGGCGGGTTTGATCACGCCAAACCGCTGGAGAACTGGGATTTGCCAGTTTGCTTTGGGATTTTACGCCGCCGCATGGAATCCGAACTCGCTGACATCGGCACCCGCGAGTTTATCAAAGTTTTGCGACTGCTGGAGCGATATTCAATCTCTGAATTGAAGCACGCTGTGCAGTACGCCTTGGATATTGGAGTCGTTAATGCTGATGCCATTCGTTTGATATTGGATTATCAACAGGAAGTCCCCAGCACACTATTTTGTTTGGACGGTCGTCCGCACCTGAAACTGGTACAGGTTGCTCAGACTAATGTTTCTGCTTACCAGTCATTATTACTTGGAGGTTAAAAATTATGAAGAAAACTCAAACCAAATCTGTTGTATTGTTGCAACATCATCTTAAGAATTTGAGATTACCAACGATCCTCAATGAGTGCGAGAAAGTAGCCGTTCGTTGTGCGACTGATAATGTTGATCATCTCGGTTACTTGTTGCAATTGAGTGAACTGGAACTGATTGAACGAGAACGCCGTGCCGCCGAACGGCGATTGAAGGCCGCCAAATTCCCGACTCACAAAACTCTGGAGACGTTCGACTTCAAAGCCCAACCTTCTGTGAACAAAGTGCTTGTCAATGAATTGATGCGTGGCGAGTACATCGATAAGCGAGAGAACATTTTGCTGGTCGGGAATTCGGGAACTGGAAAAACTCATTTGGCGATTTCATGTGGAATCGCAGCTTGTGGCCAAGGGAAGAAAGTTCGTTTTTATCAGGTGACCGAACTGATTACGCATTTAATGGAAGCCCGCGAAGACCGAGATCTTCTGCGTCTCAAAAGACAACTCTCGAAACTCGACTTGTTGATTCTTGATGAACTGGGATACGTCCCTGCCAGCAAGCTCGGTGCCGAACTTCTGTTTGATGTCATCAGTACGGCGTATGAACGAATGAGTTTAATTGTGACAAGCAACTTGCCTTTTGAAAACTGGCCCGAAGTGCTCGGCAGCGAACGTCTTACCGGAGCCACTCTGGATCGCTTAACCCACCGCTGTCATATTCTGGAAACCGCTGGCGAAAGTTACCGATTACAGGACGCTAAACGTCGCCGCACAAAAAGCTCAAGCGGTAAACCGATCAAGACGAAGTAAGAAAAGGACTCACCTTTCTTGCGAACCACAGCCACCTTCGCAGGAATTTCCCCGCAACCAGCGCTACACTTTTTGCCCGCCCGGCGCTACGTTTTCTGACCGTTGTTTACACTTGCTAGGTGGGAATTGTCAAAGACACATTGCTGCGGACAACATCATTGGTCGGTCAAACATTTATCGAGGCACTCAAGGCACAACCGTTGTGGGATTGTTCGATCTCACAGCGGCCATGATGAGGGGGTATTGGAGAAGGTTCTCAAGAGAAGTAAATTCCTCATCAGATGGTCTACGCTCATCCGACCATCC
>JAESQE010000408.1 GCA_016765335.1 Planctomycetaceae bacterium | reverse complement strand
TTCCCTGTGTTTATTAGCTTACTAAAGCCCATGTCATCTAGCAGAATGCTGTAATTGCCATTCTTTTTACTAATCTTCTTCGTCTTGAGGCTGATCAGGGTGCCAATCTTTAGGTGCAAATAGTGTTTGCTCCCGTTGATAGACAATGCTGGTTTCTGGCAAACGGGTGATTGCAGCTTCCACCTGATCCCGAAAACATTCAGGCAACGGGACTGCCAATGCATCAAACGAATGACTCAACATCAATCGACGAACTTCTACAGCAAAGTCTCCACTGCCATGAACAACAGGCAGTGCAGTGATGCGGTCACTCAAGTGGAGATGTTCCATCGAAACCTCTGTATGTTTTGCCTTCTAGTCCTGCGATTTGGTCAGGCCTAGAGGTTCGTTAGTAAAAATGTATCAATCTGATGTGCACTGCTTGATTGAAGTGCTCTGATTGTAATATCTGCAATAATTGATTTTTTTAATCTGGTGAACGAGTGGGTTTCCTGAAAAATCCAATCAACTCGAACAACCAGTATAACCGATACCAACGGCAGGGATTAGTGCATACTCAGTATGCACTGATTTTTTCGTCGCGAATTTCAGCGAGCGGGGACTGTCGATTCAAGCAATCCATACAGCAAATAGTACCTGTAATCAGGGGATTTCTCTGCAAATGACACAGCCGGCTTCGATTATATTCGCGTGTAAAATGTCTATCAACTGATGAGTGTCTGGTTGAATTCGTCTGCCAACACACTCATATCAATGAGTAATAATAAGAACAGTTAGTCAGTTCGGTGATGTCAGGGAACGGATTCTCTGGCTTTAATCATCGAGTCTGTCAAACGATCTGTTTTTCTCCATGGAAGGAGCGGCCTCGGATGTTGAATCCATCGAGGTACACAATACTTAATAGAGTGCAATGCAGCATGAGCAGTACTCTATTTTGTGGTTTTATACTTTGTTTCGCTCTGCCTGCGAATGCGCAAAGCCAACCGTTGGCACAAAACCGAACGAGAACTTTGCAGCTTCAAACGGTGCAGTCCAGCCGAAAGCTTGATGCTCGCATTGTCAGTATGCCCCAGGTCGAACAGAAGCTCGATATCATTCAGAATCGCAGTCAGCTGGTGAAAACTCGTCATCGAGTAACGCGCATGGCGATTGCGGACCCCTCGGTTATTGACGTGGCTCCTTACGAAGATGATGAATTTGCAATCATCGGAAACCAACTTGGTTCGACAACGCTTACATTGTGGTTTGAAGATGATGATAAACCGCTGATTTATGAAGTAACAACAATTCGTGATCCAAACATCGAAGAACAAGTTCGTTTAGATTACGGAAAACTGGAACGCAAACTGGCAATTCTTTTTCCTAACAGCAAGGTGTATTTAATTCCATTGCATGAAAAACTGGTTGTCAAAGGCCAGGCAAGAGATGCAGCTGAAGCGGCTTTGATATTGCAGATTGTGCGTGATGAATCCATCGATAATCGTGGGGGACTAAACGGTCCTGGTGGTGTTGGTGGCAGCGGACGAGGAAATGCTGGAGACTATAACAATAGTGGTTTTCGAGGTGAAGACGACGACCTGCTTTCCAGCTTCATCGTGAATATGTTGCAGGTACCTGGTGAATTCCAAGTGATGCTACACGTGACAATTGCAGAACTGAATCGTTCACATGCCAGGGAAATGGGCGTGAACTTTAATGTATTGTTTGATGATGGTCGCCATGCAATTGCAACTGCGATCTCAGGAGGGGTGCCGACACTTTCAGGGATTTTTGAAAATGGCGATATCTCAGTTCTGATTAATGCATTAGCAGGCAACGGCACAGCAAAAATTCTATCTCGCCCTTCATTATCAACACTCAGTGGGTACCCCGCTCGGTTTTTGGCAGGTGGCGAATTTGCTGTCCCAACCGTTGTCGGTGTCGGTGGCGCTCAGGCTGCTACGACATCGTTTCGGGGCTTTGGTACTTCCATCGTTGTGACGCCGACTGTTGTTCGTGGCGATCTGATTCGCTTACAAATTAATCCGACCTTTTCCAAGATTGATCCGAATAGCTCAGTCAACGGAATTCCGGGGTTGAACACAAGAACGATTCAAACAACTGTCGAACTTCGAGAAGGTCAGACAATTGTTTTGGGGGGATTGCTTTCTCGGCAAACCAGCACTCAAGTGACACGCATTCCAATTTTAGGGGGTATCCCATGGATTGGACCGGTCCTGTTTAGTTCCAAACGAGCATCCGAAGACGAATTGGAACTGCTTATTCTAGTAACTCCTGAACTCATCCGTGCAATGGATCCTGAAGAAGTTCCGCCAATGCCTGGTTACTATGTCACACATCCTAATGATTATGAATTGTATCGATATGCGATGACTGAAGGGGCTCCAGATATGGAGGTTTATCAACTCGCACCATTTGGTAATGGCATCGGCGTACCAACTCCTGTGGGATTCAATGTTTTCAATCCTTCTCCTGGAACACCGCAGTATGCACCGATCCCACAAGCGAATCAGCCTCCAGGCTATCCGACACCACGACCTCAAGCACAGCCACAGCAAATACAGCCACAGCAAATACAACAACGGCAAATACAACAACAATTTCAACCGCAGCAACAGTTTGTGAATCCACAAACTCAGACGATGCCTGCCCCTAATTTGAATTCACCTCACATGAATGTTGTTCCTGGGATGATTCGTGCTCCTGGGCAACCGCAACAGCAACAACAGTTGCCCGTCCAGCGGGGACGCTCACTGGCTCCGCCTTCGAGAAATGGGCAGCCGATGTTAACTCCTGTTCCCGGTCCACCAACGGCATCCAGAACACAGAGTCGCCCGAACTATGCAGCACAGCTTTTCGGACAGAATAATAATTCTCAGACAAACACACAATATATCAACTATCAAAATAGCCCAGTCAGAACACAATCGGGGCAGATTTACAGAGCAGGGATAACTCAGCAAAGATGAGGGACGTCGCTGAGCTGCATCGACTATTTCAATAAATAGTTGATGCATTTTGAATAGCAAACTTTATTACAAATTGTTCATAGGATTTTGTCAAACATTGCATCGAGGATTATTCTCAACGGTTAACACATTGTTGTGTTGATTCCAGGAAGATCACTCAAGCAATGGGATGACATCACAGAAGAGCATATATTCAGGGATTCTCGGGGGGAATCATGATTCGTTCAAACTGGACACCGCTAAATGCAGCACTGGTACTAGGCATGAGCCTAATCACCGGCTGTGCTTCCACTTCCAATTGTAACCCATTTCAACCGTCAGGTGAAATTTGCAATACCGAAGGTGAAGACTCCTGCCAGGAAAACTGCGAGTCTCGTCAAGAAGATTGTGAATCTTGTGAACAGGGCGGTGATTCCTGCGACAAATGCAGAGGAGGCTGGCGAGGCTGGTGGGCGGGAAAATTCCGTTCCCATGCGATCCCAGAAGTTTTGCCGCTGGGTGTTATCCCGCGGGCGCATTATCAGGCCATGGAAACGAACGCAGAAGCCGTTGATTTCATTTTGTTTCGACTAGACTTTGTTCTCGCCACCGCAGAGTTAACACCAGATGGTAAGGATAAACTTCTCGAAATTGCAGCTCGCATGCGATCTGCCCCGTTTCCGGTACTCATCGAACGTTCCGAGAATAATTCCGATCCAGAATTAGACTCTTATCGCAGAAACCTGATTGCTCAGATTTTAACTGACCTGGGGAATCCTGATGCGGATCAAAGAACAATCGTTGCACCGGCTTATGGACCGGGCTACAACTCGATTGAAGCTCAACGCGTCTGGGTTCAGCACATTGGTGGTGGCGGTCAAAACAATAATAATAACATCAACGGGGGTGGAGGCGGAGGATTTGGTGGAGGCTTCGGGGGCGGAGGCGGCGGCTTCTAGAATCGCTACTCCCCGCACCGCATAACGGATTTCGAAGATTAAAAGACGCCATCAGCTACCATGCTGGTGACGTCTTTTTTATTTCGATTGGTGGATTCAATTTTGAATCCACATTACTCCAGTGCGATGAAGTAGGACAGGCTGTGCCCTTAGGTTTTACCACTTTTATTGAGTTGGATGGCTGCGGTGTAGCCGTCCATCATGGCTTGGAGTTTGGTCCAGCCTCGCCATAGAATTAGCCAGCCGGGGCGGTGGTCGGACTTGCGGTTTTGGTGACCGCCTAATCTCGCTAATGCCATGTAAAATTCGTGTGTCGTTAAATCTTTATTTTTACGATAACGCCACATGCTTAAAAGTTCAACATATTCAGGGGCCAACATCGTTGTCGCGGGGCGTGTTTTGGCATCTTGCTGGCGTGACGCGACGCGAAGATTTAGTAAGGTGACTGCTACGACTGTTAGCAAAGCAATCGCGGGTTCTAAGCGGGCGGTCGAGTTGAACTGCATGTCTTCAATTTGACAGCCGGTTTTCATTGCTTTGTGAAGTTCTTCCACAATCCCTCTTTGCTCGTACCATTGAATGACAGACTTCGCATCATCGAATGCTTTCACGTGATGGTTGGACAGCAACATCCACTCGGTCGCCTTTTCACCGGCTGGCGGATTGGCTTCGGTTGCCAGCACCACGAACATCGGCAAGGGAGCATTTCCGTGATGGCCAGACCTGGCATGTGGCGGACAAACAAGAACCGGTCCGCCTCGAACAATAAACTTTGCATTCTTTCTGGCTTTGCGATCACGCTGTTTCTGGATGTCCATCGTAAACTTACCCAACTCCGGCAAACTTTGTGCGTAATCTTTCAAGTAGAGTTGCTTGCCGCCATCTGTATGACCAGCACAAACCTTGCGGACTTTACAAGCACGGATCACAAAACGCCGCCCGCTGTGGACTTCGTGTTCGAGAAATTCGAATGTATCAGATCCTTGATCGCAAACGTCAATCAGTCGTTTGTCAGCAGGTAAATATTGCGTTCCTTTAAGCCACAATAAGCTTTCACGAGTGCTCCGATTACGACTTTGCTTCAATGTTTCGCCTTCAGGAACGTTGTCGCGAAGATGCAGAATCTGATCCAATGGGCCGAGCACTTTTCTGGTGTTAGCAGCCACCGCCAGAACGTTTTGGCAGATGTAACCGCACCGACTTCCCGTCCCGATTTGTCCCAAGTCAGCTGAAAGTGATGTGAGCGAATCGTAGTCCAATTCGGTGGCGTCATGCAGGATGAGAATTGGTTCGTCGCTGGCTTGAATTTCTGAAAGTGTATGTTGCCGAACGGTTTCGATGATCTGCACATGAGTGACATCTTTAGTATCGCACAGACGATAAAAAGCTCGCAGGTCTGCGGGGGAAGCCATCTTCTGAGGTAAAGATCCTCCCGGGTGGCGACGCATCAAATCAAATGTTTGAACCAGCCTTGCGGTGCGTCGCTTGTCTCCCAGTTGAGCGTTTCCAAAAATAGATTGTCCAAGTGTGACGTTCGAATCCAATTGTGCAGACATCAGCAACACCTCCATGCAGGAACAAAACCAAGGGTCAGGTGTTTTGATCTTATACATCTGCCTTCCTTGTGAGGGGACACATTTTTACAATGTAAAATGCACACTGTGCATCAGGCGAATCAGTTCCTTGCCACGACAGAAGTTACACCCATCCCGGCTGGCAAAAGAAAATGAACAATTGTAAAATCTTCCAACAACTTGTGGTAAAACCTAAGGCAATAGCGTACCCTACTGATAGGAAAATTTGTGCAAGCAATCTCTCTACACCATTTCTTGAATTGGTTGTCCGTTTTCCTGGACTATGTAGTGTGGTCGGCCGCGGTGGTCTTCGTAGGTGCTTCCCAACGGGACTCCCATGTGCTTGTAGATTGTTGCAGCGATATCTGCGGGGACGACCGGGCGTTCGTGGATTTCGCCGC
>JAESQE010000407.1 GCA_016765335.1 Planctomycetaceae bacterium | reverse complement strand
CTGTCGAAGCAGCTGTCAATGGAACCGAGGAAGTGATGTGGCCCGTGACAGTTGCTGTCGCAACGACTATTGCAGGATTTGCTCCTTTGATGTTTATCAACGGGCGAATTGGTGATTCTATGAAAGACCTGCCGTTGGTTGTTCTGGCGGCCTTGTCTGCCTCGTTGATTGAAGCCTTGCTGATTTTGCCTTCGCATTTGAAGCACCTCAAACGCAAAAAAGTTGTTAAGAACCAGGCAAAAACGCATCTGGGAAAGTTGTGGCACAAGCTCATGAACTTCCAGCATCACATCATGCATGATCTATTCATTAAATATTACGAAAGAATATTGCGAGTCGCGATGCATTGGCGGTATGTCACGCTCACGTTAGCAATTTCAACCTGTGCAATTTCCATTTCTCTGATGTTTGGGGGCATCGTTCCTTTTGTTTTCATTCAAAAAATGGACAGCGAAACAATCACCGCAGACCTGGAAATGCCCGTCGGAACTGTCATTGGAGAGACCCGAACCAAACTGATGAAAATTTCCAATTACGTTAAGGATCTCCCTGAAGTTCAAAGCGTACAAACAACCGTTGGCTCCCAGATGAATATCGGAGGCATGGGGGCAACTCTTGGGGGGCAGCAATCGCATCTCGGTCAAGTCGTCGTGGAATTACTTGAAGCCGATGAGCGAGAAAGATTGGGGCTGCGTTCGAGTGATGAGTTGATGGTCGAATTTCGCGAACTGAGTGAAAACCTGCCTGGGATCAACTCCATCAAATGGGAAGCTTTAAGTGGTGGGCCGGCCGGCAAAGATATTGAAATCCGTGTTGTTGGCGAAAACTTCAGCGAGTTGGTCCTGGTGACTGAAAAAATCAAAAAGGAACTGGCTTCCTATGATGGTGTTGTCGACCTGGATGACGATTACGATGTGGGCAAACGGGAAGTGCAACTTCGCCTGCTTGAATCCGCCCGGTCGACGGGAATTACCGTGAAAGATCTCGGGAACTTTGTTCGTTTTGCTTTGTATGGTTATGAAGCCAAAAGTATTACACGAAACCGTGAAGACATGAAAATCATGGTCCGCCTGCCCAAAGAATACCGGGTCGATGTCTATAACATTGAAGCCCTGCGTATTCCTCGTCCCCCAGGGGCAGGACAAATTGACGATAGCAATTCACTATCGCGATGGATTCCAATTACCGAAGTGGCTGAATTTACCGAAGCTCGTGGTTATACCAGCATCAATCGCTCGCAACAAAAACGAGCGATCACGATTTTTGGTGATGTGCAAACCTCTGCCAATTCAGCCGATGATGTCATGGACCAGTTTCGCTTCAAATATGTCCCCCAACTTCTCGCAGAACATTCTCAGGTGACAATCGAATTTTCGGGAAGCACCGAGGAAAGAGGGAAATCATTCAGTTCTCTGTTCATCGCGATGCCAGTTGCGTTTCTGGTGATTTTCATGCTGCTGGCCGGGCTGTTTCAATCGTACTTGCAGCCGATCGTTGTGATGTCCGCAATTCCATTTGGAATGCAGGGAGCAATTCTCGGACACTACATTACCGGCAACCCAGTCACATTCCTGAGCTGCATCGGATTCTTGGCACTCTCCGGAATTCTCGTGAACGATTCATTGGTTCTGGTCGATTTTATTAACCGAAAAATCCGAAACGGTATGGACCCCTTCGAAGCAAACGTCAGCGGAGCAAAACTTCGTTTACGAGCCATCATCTTAACATCACTCACAACCGCAGCTGGACTAACACCGTTGATGTTCGAAACCAGTTTTCAAGCAAAGTTCCTCATCCCGATGGCTGTCACTCTCACCTACGGCTTAATTTTTGCAACAGGCTTAACGCTCATCATTGTCCCCTGCCTCAACATGATGTTCATCGACGTAAAACATCTCACCAGCAAGCTTTGGATTTTCGTCTTCGGGTAGAAATACCACAGACATAAATCTTCCGAATCTGTTATAAGTAACATTCGAAGAATCAATTCAACTAGGCATGGATAAGGAACGAAGTAATGGACATCTTTGAAAAGATACACGTGCATGGCTTCCGAAGGTTGCATAGTGTTGATTTGAAATTGAAGCCACTCAATGTTCTTATAGGGGCCAATGGTTGTGGCAAGACCTCCTTGCTGGATGTCTTTACTCTGCTGTCAGCTTCAGCATCAGCATCGGGTGAATTAAAATCAAGGATTAATCAATATGGCGGAGTGGATTCAAATCTTTCGTCGTTAAGTGCTATCGTTAATGGTAAAGCACGCATGATCCACATTGAATTGTTCAAGCCCGTTGAAGAAACTTCTCAATTGAAGTACTCGATTTCACTTACTCCAAGTGGTACGTCTTACGAAATCTCAGAAGAGGCGTTAATACAGTATCGGGATCATCTTAAAAAAGAACCACTAATATACATCGAGTCGAATCGTGGAGATGTCTATTACTTTGATCCAGAGAAAAAGAAGCTGATATCCCCCACTTGGGCTTATTTCCCTCAGCAGTCAGCGTTGTCTCAAGTTCCGATCATGTTTCGAGAACCTCAGGACTTTCGAAAAGGGCTGGCCTCTTCAACACATTACCATGTCTTGGATGTCAGCTCACGTGCACCGGTTCGTTTACCGCAACCGATGCGTGAGGCCAAGTTGCCCGGCAAGCAGGGTGAAGATTTGGTTTCCTGTCTCTATTGGATGCGCGAAGCCGATCCTGATCGATTTGAAATTATAGAAGATACACTTCGTGTTGGGTTCCCGAACTTTGAACGTCTCAACTTTCCTCCAGTTGCAGCTGGAACTCTTGCGATGACTTGGAAGGAAACGGGAACAACTCACCCTTTCTTCATGCATCAGCTTTCTGAAGGAACTCTCCGCTTTTTATGGTTAATAACTCTTCTTTACAGTCCCGGGCTAACAGAAGTGACATTACTTGACGAACCTGAAGTCAGTCTGCACCCCGAGTTACTTTCAATTCTGGCTGACTGTATGCGTGATGCGTCAAATCGAACTCAGTTAATTGTCGCTACTCATGCTGATCGATTGGTAAGATTTTTGAAACCGGAAGAAGTCGTTACCGTTGATCTCGAAGAGGATGGTACTTCAACTTTCACTCGTGCCGATGATCTTGAATTAGATGCATGGCTGAAAGATTACTCTCTCGATGAAATTTGGCAGCACGGACGCATGGGAGCCAGACCATGAGAATTACAATACTATGTGAAGGAAAAACTGAAAAGGCTTTTAAACCTTGCCTCCTTGCTTTTCTCCGTGCACAACTTGACGGTAAGATGCCTAAGCTGGTTTTTGATATCCACAATGGTGCAATCCCAACTGAAAAAAATCTACAACGCACTGTATCAAATTTGCTTGACACAGGAGCAAAGCGTTCGGATGCAGTAATCGCTTTGACGGATGTTTATCCTGAATTTAAAGATGCCAAGACTGCAAAAGAACAAATGCAGCAATGGGTCGGTAAAGAAACACGATTCTATCCACATGTTGCATTGTACGACTTCGAAGCATGGCTTCTTCCGTATTGGAGCGATATAAAAGATCTCGCTAAGAAAAACAGTAGCCCATTTGGAGCACATCCTGAAGGCGTTAACCACGGGAATCCTCCTGCTCATCGACTCAAAAGAATGTTTGAAGCAGGTAGATGCCGTGACAGCTACAATAAGCCACGTGATGCTGGTCGCATCCTGAAAGGCAAAGATCTACTGGTTTCTATTAATGCCTGCCCGGAACTGAAAGCATTCATCAACACCATCTTGAGGCTTTGCGATAAAACTAAGATAATTGCATAACAAGAATCAGTTAAATCATTTGCACCTTATTCACGCGTGACGCATTAATACCGACCTCACCGTTTGTTAAGAGATGAGGATAGCTTGATGGTAATGCATAGCAATAAAACTCCCGCTGGTTTTTATTGGGATTGAAAAAACAGAAGCCACAACGTGGGGAACTCCAATGAGTACTCGTTGTGGCTTCTGTTATTGAATCAGTGCCTCAAGCAACCTTCCAGGTTAACAGAAGCATTGCCTGATCTTTAAGATTTAATGATGCCTTGGAGCGTATCTAGAATCATTCCATTCACACCGATAGGAGCTTCATAACCCCACATCGAGCGAACCAGGTCGAACATCAACAGAGTGCAGATGCCCATAAATCCGGTTGATAACAGTACCAGACCAAAGGAAACCATGTCCCAGTCTGCTGCGACAGCAACACCTGCACCACCTCGCATACCTGCGGGAAGAGATAAAGAAGGGACGCTTTCTCCGGATTCAAAGTCATCATCAAAATCGCCATCGTCAGCTTCGAGGATATCGTCGTCAAAGTCATCTCCGACATCCAACTCGCCATCACTCAATTCATCGTAGCTGTCGTCATCATCAAAATCGACGAACTCGTCATCGTTACTTATTTCCGAGGAATCAAATTCCATTGTTTGGTCATCAGACTCATCATCATCAAACATGACGATGTTCGTTGTGTCCTCATCATCACTGGCAACCTCTCCGCTGTCTTCGAGCAGTGGCATGTCAAAGGCGGTGTCATTCGCATCGTCTTCTTCGTTGATGTTGAGCATCGGAATCGTTGCCCCACCCGCTTCGTCACTTCCAGCTGCGTCTAAAGGATCTCCGAGGGTCAATCCGACATCGCTGTCAGGCACCAATGAAATTCCGCTTTCAGACGCTAAAGTGATCGAGTCGTCGTCATCGTTATCAAATAACAGGCCACTGTCGACAGAAAGATCGAGTGAAATCCCACTGTCTCCTGAAGAGAAGGAAAGCCCGCTGTCGGGGCCTGTGATTACGTCGCTGAGGACAGACTGTTCGTCGTCGTCAGCTGCTTCTTCGAGTCGAATCACACTGTCATCGCCGGGTGGCATGGGTGCGACATCGCTGTCTGGGTCTCCGCCAATAATATTTGATTCCGCGGGGGATAAGCGAACATCGCTATCCGATTCTGCAAATATATCTGAACCTTGTTCGTCTGCACTTAACCTGATGGGCGTGGGTTCGACTTTTGCTAAATCATCGTCTACGAACCGTACATCGCTATCCGAAGAATCTGACGAGCCGGGAGCAGAAGGTTCTTCAAGTGCTGGGTCAACGACCAGTCGAACATCGCTGTCGGAATTTGGTGGAAGGCCAGCCGACTTTTTACTAATAATGGTTGGTTGTTCTGAGGCATCTTCATCAAGATTGATATTAGAATCATCGTCGAACACAGCTGGTATTTCACCCAGTTGTCCGTCGTTACTCATAATCCCGAAGTCGAGTGAGGAGTCTGGATCGAGAGTTCTCGCCAATTCTTCAACATCAGAAATGCGGAACTTCCAAGTCCCTCGATCAGCAAAGGCTCGGATATCCCCTTGCTCTCTACGACGATTCAGTTCCTCGACAGAGAGTGAAAGTTGTTCTGCTGCTGCTTCAAGATTCAGGTACTTACTTGCCATGACGGAAATCGTCTCCGAAACCAATGTGGAAGGAAATGGTCTATGAACCACCATTATTAATTGATGGCTCTGAACTCTTCTTCAGCTCTCAAATAAAGGAGCCAATTCAAAGTCCCATTGTGATATGAAAAATCGACAGCGTTCCTTCGCGTCACTTCTTAGAAACCTCACGTGAGAGATTCTCTTGCCTTTAATGATACGACAGGAAATGGCGTACTCAAGAGATTCTACAGTTGTATTGTCTGTTTTTTACAATCCCTTTTTGGATTTAAGGGAATGTATCAAAATGACAACATATCAGAGGTCAGAGAGATAAAACAGGCTTTCCCTGCTGAAAAAGCAGGAATTCCATCTGAATTATAATCGTCCTATTGCTGTCTATCGGGCGAAATAGCCTGCAAAATTGTGACATGTTTCCCAATTTGGTGCACCCGCTGGGAATTCAGGCTGTCTGCAACAACCTGTTGAGCAATAGGAGTTTATCAAGAAGTATGGCTTACTCTTTTTAATATAAACAACCTGAATAGTCCGGCTGAGACTGTTATGCAAGTTGAAACTATATCTCTCACTGAAGTCGTTTAATCGCCACGGCTGTCATGTCATCAGCTTGATGAACTTTCCCTGAGAAACAGGAGGATTCTTCGAGTAATTTATTAATAACAGCCTCTGTGCATTTGACTCTGTTTTTAGTGGTAATCTCAAGTATTTTCTCTGAACCGAATAACTCTCCCTCTGGAGACATCGACTCGGCAATGCCGTCAGTGGTGATCAGAAGTA
>JAESQE010000406.1 GCA_016765335.1 Planctomycetaceae bacterium | reverse complement strand
CACATTAGAAAGATTCTCAGTGGCTCAANTACAACTCACNNTNCATCGNGGAACACACGAAGTTGGGGGAACNTGCANCGAGGTNTGTNNCGAACAATCAAGGCTNATCCTGGATGTTGGCCTTCCTCTGTTCNATNAAGACCGTGAGCCNNTTGACTCNTCCCAACTTCGACGNATGTCAAAAGATGAACTGNTAGCCAAAGGCATNTTACCAAGTGTCCCTGGTCTTTTTGTAGATGGNTTTCCACCTGATGCNATTNTGATGTCTCATGCCCACNTGGATCATACCGGCCTTNTGGGTTANTCNCAGGATACAATTCCCGTTTATACNAGCAGTGGCACGAGTAAGATGATGTTGGCNGGCGGNGTCTTTGCAGNACAGGTTTCACTTCCNAAAGATCGATTCCGNGANNTTAAACCAGAANNNCCAATCACNATNGGAGAATTCACNGTAACNGGATTCNCGGTCGATCATTCCATNTATGGNTGCCTGGCNTATTTNATCGAAGCCAACGGCAAGTCCATTCTTTATACCGGAGACTTGAGACTTCATGGTCGCAAACCGGGAATGCATCGGAGACTTCTGGAAGTCCTGAAGCAAAAGAAAATCGATGTGCTGATGATGGAGGGAACTCACTTCGGATTTCCGGATGGCAACCAATCCGATGAATACGAACTGGAAGCAGAGATTACTAAACTAGTTCAACAAACCAAAGGATTGGCCCTGGCATCCTTCTCTCCTCAGCACGTTGATCGCCTGGTTGCATTTATTCGAGCTGCCAAGAAGTCGGGACGTACATTTGTGGCTGACGTCTACACAGCATTCATTATCCACTTGCTCAGCAAAGAAGTCCCGCTTCCACAGCCCGAAGCAGGAGGATTAGTCCAGGTCTACGTTCCGGAATCACTGAAGAAGTCTGCGAAACCAAGTGGACGATCAAAAATAGTGGACCTTTTTCAGGATGCTCGAATCGAGATGAAGACGATTCAAGACACTCCAGAGAAGTATCTGATGATTTTCAGGGAATCAATGCTGGGTGACTTCAACAATGAGTTTCCCCAGGGGACATCCTGCCTGTATTCTCGCTGGAATGGCTATCTGGATAAACCGGAGTGGAAAACGATTGAAGAAAAACTGGTAAAAGTATCCGGCAATCTTTTTGACGTGCATACCAGCGGGCACATTCTTTCCCAGGACATCGTCCGTTTTGTGAACGAAGTTAGCCCTGAAACAATCATCCCGGTTCATACCTTCGAACCGAAACAGTTTCAGGAGCATTTTGAGAACGTGACACTCATCAGTGACGGTGAAACATGGACAGTCGGGTAAGCAGTNGCAATGAAGAAAAACAATGCCCCATTCACAGGCCCCTACTACTGGATTCCCTTACCCGATAATTCCTGGAAACTCGTCAAGTTCGCAGATGAATTCTACGGCGGTCACGCAGCACACGTGAAAATATGGCCCGAAGTAGTCATCAATTTGGCTCAGGAATGGGGACTTAATGCAGACGCGATGAGAAGAGAGTTGGAAAACACTCCTTACGGATTACCTCGTGGACGTGTCGTCTTTATGGGAAATAATCATTGGGGTATTGCTCATGGTGATGACCACCCCGCAGGAACGTCCTTGGCTATGGTCAAACGAGCTTTCAACCTGCCTGGGCAGAAAACGACTCTGCTTCCAGATGAGCACGAGCACGTCATGCTTGAAGATGTCCAACTTGTCCGAAATGCCCTCAAGGCAAATTACCCCATCGCCACCCCACCCGATCCCTTTGCAGATGAATGGGATGACGAGAGTCTCTGAGATCATGACTCAACTTGAAACTTGGCATCATCAAATAAACGAGATTGAGCCCCGTTCATCAAGTCCAACCTGCAACCGTTGCTACCACACAGAATCAATCCCGCAGAATCCTCCTTCAACCCTTCAAGTAGGCGGTTCCAACCGGCTTCCCCATTAAGAATTCCACGTACTTCAACTCGTGAGCATCCACCAATAACCAGGACCGGTTTCTTCAGAAGGTGGAGAGGACGATCTCCCGGAATGCCATTTAATCTTGCCCCTAGGCCAAGGCGATCTTTTATCGACACACTGTTAGAGCAGGCTTTTACAATTTCCAGGTGTTGTTGCTCAAGCCTTAGACGATACCGCTGAAGTTGATCAATTACTTCAGGGAACTCATCGTTGTCTGATCTCAATCGGGGGTCATGAATCCCTTTAACTTCGACAAATGCCAAGCCCTTTAGCCCTTTATCGTAATGGCAGATATCNATCTTGTCACTTTTATCGTCACCCGGATCTTGGAACTTAATTTCCTGATCGACAATCAGGTTTTCAGGCTTACGAACAATCTCATGAACAATCAGGCTCTCAGGATTATTTCCCACGGACCGTATCATTCTTTTGTATTCTGCCACAACTTCAGGATTCAGCAGTCCCGGAGCCAGAGAACCAGGCTGATTATCAAAAGCAAGCCCCTCATCACTCCAGACAAGTCGAACGTAATCTGAGTTATCAGGATGCTGGAGCGGGATGTACTTGAAATGTACTTTCCCGATCAAATTTCCATTGTCTAGCTTAAGCTCACGAATCAGAGCTGCACCACGATAATAAATCGTCAGCGAGTTATCGCGAATCTCTGGTTGAAGTTCGCGGTCATCCGCTATGCCACGAAGAAGCGAGGAAAGAGCATTAATCAGATCATCAGATATATTACGGGTGAGCATTGACTGCCTTTTCTTTGAAAAGTGAGGTAGAAACAAACTCCAATGGATTGGATAAGTTGATTTCTATTACCGTAGCAGCCGTTTGCGGCATGGGTGGGACAGTACGTCAGATTTTGAGTGCCTGATGAGAATTATATTCTGAACTGACAAACTGAATTGAAAAGTTCTGGCACATTTCACTGCCAATTATCGAAATGTCAGTCCAGCCGTCTCCCCGATGACTATTTGAATAACAGTCCTTGAAATATTCTTCGGGAGCCAGAACGATAATTGAAGGACGAGCTTCTCGAACAGGTTTGATTCCCTCAAACCCTTCTGGAATGATTTTGTCTTGTTTATCGATCCATTGTTGAAAGCCAGAGGTGATTTTTTCAAAGTTGCCGGGTCTCAGTAAACAGGCAAGATAATCCAATCCTTCAACGATAGCAGTTAAAGGTGGATCTGCATTGTCGGCACGCTTGCATTCGAAGACGACAAGACTGCCATCTTTTCGGAGACCAACAAGGTCGGCTCTGCGTCCACTCTCAGCCCGACCTCCCTGATTGGGCCACTCATAACCCAATAACCAAATCCGTTCTCCGTCGACTTCCAGACAACCACCGTTGTGCTGGAGACAATGATGATAAAGGGCTGGTACTAATCTTAGCTTTGAAATCCCTTCCTGATTCTCGTGATCATCGCGGTCTTTGAAAACATCTCTCTCGTACGACTTGTCTACATTGGAAAGTCGATCAAATTCTTCATCCAGCATCATTCCCAACAGCCAGGGCCATAAAGGTTGATCGCCTTGAATACGACGAAGCCGTCCAGTCCAATTTCGAAAGCTCATCACTCCCCCTTCTTCTGAAAGGAATAGAACGATTTGAATAGACCATTTGCAGTGTCAAATTGGTTACACATCAACAGCATATATTGATATCGTCTCATTATTAATGTGCCTTTCAAGGCAGGTAGTTACACCAGCGCCACTCCATCCGATTCTATTAGCAGATGAATGGAGTGATGAGAGTCATTAATCAAAGAACTGATGTCGGCGATGCACAGCAACCAGGACTTCCTTGCGATGCTCTTCATCGGCATGTCTTCTTGGATCCCAATGGAATTCTTCCGGAAACACATCGAACCGAAAACCTGTAATTTTCATATTAATGCCCTTGAGGCAAGTGTTTGAAAATTCCTGCACGCCTTCATCGAGCCTGTTCTCCAGTTCTTTTAACCAAGATGCTTTAGTATCAAAGCGTTGGTAAAATGCTGCCGGTGCAAGAACACGGAGCCGGATTTCTGTAGCTTGGAGAAGTGGGGTTTCCAGATCACCGATGTTTAACTGCTCCGAGTTTGCTCGAAAGAATGTATTTGTCAGGCCATAGAACAGAACTTGAAAAGCGGCAGAAAGCGGGGTGTTCGCACTCACTTTCAATTCAATGAGTTCGAATACCGAGCCAGCACGAAAGGCTAAGTCGAGGGATCTGCTTCCCCCGCCGAGGAGCCCCGAGTCCACCGGAATTTGATTCGCCCAAT
>JAESQE010000405.1 GCA_016765335.1 Planctomycetaceae bacterium | reverse complement strand
GCGGCTGGTACATCCACTCCACTGGAAGCTGTCCCGTCAGCAACCATTCGCAAGAACCCGGTCGCAACCAGTTTTTCGGTTTGCTCAGCTGTCAGATTCTTAAACGGCTGCGGGATCATCTCATCGCCAGCGAGCTGTTCTCGAACGAACAAATCAAACGGCTTGTCTTTGTTAAACGAATTGATCACATAATCGCGATACTTGTAAGAATGCTTGCGGATCGGATCAGCAATCGTAAAGCCTTCGGAATCTGCATAACCAACCACATCAAGCCAATGCCGTCCCCAACGTTCGCCATAATGCGGCGAAGCCAGCAACCGATCCAACAACCGTTCATACGCTTTTGGCTCTTTATCATTAACAAACTCTGCAATTTGCTGCGGCGTCGGAGGCAATCCATGTAAATCGAAATAGACACGCCGAACCAAAGTACGACGATCCGCCTCTTCCGAAAATGTCAGCTTTTTTTCTTCGAGCTTACGCAACAAAAAAGCATCGATCGGGGTACGCACTTTTTCTGGCTGTTTCACTTCCGGAACATTCGGGTTTTTAATTGATTGAAACGACCAGAAAGTTCTTTCCCCTTCCGTGAAGTAAACTCCATCAGCAATTGATTCCGGTTCGGGCCGCAGTGTCTGAGCACCGGTCACAATCCACTGCTTGATGGTTGCCAACTCCTCTTGGCTCAGCTTCGTATCACCCGGAGGCATCTCTTGATCGTGAGTTCGTTCATAAAGCGGAGATTCTTCCGGCTTGCCTGCAACAAAAGCTGCTCCGGAATCGCCCCCTTTGAGAATCAAATGCCTCAATCGTAAATCAAGCTCTCCTTCGGTCTCTGCTCCCTCGCCATGACACTCCAGGCAATGAGCTTTGAGAATCGGACGGACATGCTTTTCAAACGAAATGATCTCCGCTTCTTTGGAAGCAGCATTAAGTAATGCCGGAGAAGCAGCAAGCACACAGGCAAATAAAACCAATGAAAGAGGTCGCATCGGAAGCCCTTTTCAATTCAGCAGGTATTTTCAAATTGGCAGGTAATGGCAAACAAGCACGTTGTTGCCATATTATTTCAGGTAGGAATGTCTCTCCAGTAACCACTTATCGGCACTTCAACCAATCAGCACTCACCGATCCCCATTCTATACCGGTCAGAAGGCCTGTTACAACTGGAAACCACTTGAATCACAGCTTTCAGGCCGTATTACACAACCTAATCGGTACTACTGACGGTATCGATTTTCCTCAAAGATCAGCGTAAAAACAGCCTGATAATTTCATCAAAACAAGGAGGGATAGTCGGTCAATTGCCTGATGACCAACTAATGTTCGAGCAGTAAAAACCGGGGTAGAAAAGTGAACACGTGGCCCCTTACGTGGCTGTTTTTGCTACTTCTATCAAATAACCATCAAATAAGATTCTTCGTGCAACAACACGACGCATCTTGTTCTACTACAGTATGTTACATCATAGTAACAGAGTAATTTAGAAACTAAGAAACTTGGATGTGGTTGACATAATCAAATAAGAATTAAGCCCAAATCGGAAGATAGCTTGCATGCCTTCTCCCCTGGTTGGGATCAGATGGCTTAATCAATCCTACTTCCATCGTCTCTTTAATAATTTTTGATGCTGATGCAGCATTTTGGGCCTCGATTCCAAAACGAGTACGAAGAGAGCTATTCGTCATGCTTTTTCTTTCTACTTGGCGGAGGCAGGCATGCTGGTAGCAGGCTCGGATACGGGCTTGAGAATTCATCTGCCGAAGTTCTTGGTGAGCATGCATGATGACTTTCATCGATCCTAAATCAGAAATAAACTCCGGAGCAGGTAATTGAAAACGTTCGGCACCAGCAATCACCTTGTCGATACCTGAGCCTGCTTCTTCACATATCTTCATTCGTCGCATCAATGCAGCCAAGCCTTCATTTCTGGATTGAGGTGATGCATCGATAAATCTTTGTGTATCAACTAATGCCTCACCGGGATTGGAAATTTCCATCCGGTGCAAGAATATTTCAATAATCGGCCCTACCCCGGTAAGCGAAAAGTCTTGATGAATCAATGCATTAGCAACCAATTCTCGAATGGCAATTTCAGGGTACATTCGCACTTCACGACTAAAAGCTTTACCAACAGGCTCATTTTGTGGAAGCTGTGAATTGACAAAATCTACCGCAGCCTCAAACGCAAGTGCATAACCCTTTTGCGATGAAGTTTCTCTCCATTCTCGCTCTCTTTCAACTTTACTATCTCCGACGTACTTGATGATGCGAAGAGCCTTTCGACCTAGTCTGTCGAACTGACTAAGATCCTTCGCAAAAAGAATCGCTCCCAAATTTGTGATATCGAATTGCCGTCCTGGTTTTGATAACACTAACTTTTCTTCAGCCAGTTTGTCTAAAATTGCTTGCTGGTCAGTTGGATGCGGAACTTCCAGTAAGTCAAAACCATGTGAATAATCAAGTAGTGCAAGAACCTCGTCGGCTCCTAAATCACTTTTGGCGATCCCCGTTTCAAAAGGAGTCTGAGACAACACCGCCCATAACTCGCCTTCCTTGCCTGGGTAATCTTTTAACTTCTTATTTAAACTACCAACCCGAATGAAGCCTTCGCTCTCAAATTTCACAGGATACTGCTTAGCACATGGTACCTCAAACAGAACCATTGGCTGGTCTTGATACTCCCATTCGTGAATTTTAAAGCTGATTTGTGGACGAAAGGACCGCATAAGCCAGTTCTCTAATTCTTCGTTTCCTTGCTTCGCTTGCTTGGGTTTAAAGGATGTACCGACAACATTCTTTGTACCATCTTCAATGCCCCAGATTATGTACGCTGTCTCTTTTCCAAGCAACGCTGCTGAATTAGCAAGTGCTGAGAGCGTTTTTCCAATCATTTCCGGGTGGTCTTTGTTATGTTTCCATTCAACCCATTCCGTTTCCAGTGGAAGGTTAAGCAGTTCGTCTAATTGTGAAGTCAGCTGAGTTGGGGTCATGCTTCTGCTCTATATTCTTCATACTTCTGTATATCAAAAGTGTGTATGATTTGCGTTTCATATGAAATAGCGGATACACAACAAAAATTGTAAACTATTCTCCAGTACATATTCAATGAGTAAACAATATATCAAAAAGGCTCGTCCCATGCTCTTTAAGATCGATTCTCGAAAAACAATCTCCGGGCTGATCAGTGCAGCAATCGTTTTGTTGCTCACTTTGCCATCATCTGCATCGGCTGACAAGTTACCGAATATCGTTTACATTCTGGCGGATGATTTGGGCTTTGGCGATGTCAGTTGTTACAACACGGAATCAAAAATCGAAACGCCGCACATTGATCAGCTCGCCAAACAGGGGATGCGATTTACCGATGCTCATACTCCCTCTGCCGTTTGCACTCCCACGCGTTACGGCATTCTTACCGGGCGTTACTGCTGGCGAACTAAAATGAAACATCGCGTGCTCGATGGGTTTGATCCTGCACTGATCAANAAAGACCGCTTGACCGTTCCTGCTTTGCTTAAACAATCCGGCTACAAAACTGCTTGCGTTGGCAAATGGCATTTAGGAATGCAGTTCACCGACAAATCAGGTAATCCGGTTCCCTACATTCCCATGGATCGCAAAAAATCGCCACGACCAGGAAATGATGTCGATTACACCGTGCCGATTACAGGCGGACCGATTCATCGTGGCTTCGACTGGTACTTCGGCATCTCCGCGTCTTTGAATATGTCTCCGTTTTGCTACATTGAAAATGATCGCCCAGTCATTATCCCGATGATCGAATCCGAAAGAATCCAAACCGAATTTCTGTCTGTCGACAAAGGCATGCGTTCACCCGACTTTACCATCTCTGGGGTCATGCCCACATTAACCGGACAAGCCGTGCGTTACATCGAAAAGCACTCTCAGGAATCTGCTGAGAAACCATTCTTCCTGTACTTTCCGCTGACTGCTCCGCATTTGCCGTTGGTCCCGAACGACGAATTCCGTGGCAAAAGCGAAGCCGGCGAGTATGGCGATTTTGTGCTGGAAGTTGATGCGACCGTCGGTGCAATCACCAATGCGTTAGAGCGAACCGGTCAAACTGAAAACACGCTGATCATTTTCACTTCCGACAACGGCGGGCTGTATCATTGGTGGACGCCAGAAGAAGCCGACGACCTGAAATATTACAAACTGAATCATCGAGCCAAGTATGTTAAAGATCGCGGACACCAGGGCAACGCTCACCTGCGAGGCCCCAAAGCAGACATCTGGGAAGGAGGCCATCGCGTCCCGTTTATCGCCAGTTGGCCCGCTCATATTCCGGTCGCATCAACAAGTGACGAACTGATCGAACTGACCGACCTCATCGCGACCTGTGCAGCGATCACAAGCACCAAACTTCCAGTTGGGACTGGCGAAGATAGCCGCAACATTTTGCCTGCACTGCTCGGCAAGAAAACAGACAAACCGCTGCGAGAATATTCTGTGCATCATTCGTTATGGGGACATTTTGCGATCCGAAAAGGCCCCTGGAAACTGATCCCCAAACGAGGCTCCGGCGGCTTCACTCGCCCCCGAGTAATCACTCCGTCAAAAAATGAACCAATCGGCCAACTTTATCACCTGAAAAATGATCCTTCCGAAACAAAAAACGTTTGGAACAACCACCCCCAAATCGTCCAGGAACTTTCATCACTTCTAAAACAAATCCAGGGAGATGATAAATAAGCCAACACCCAGCACGTNATTCACTCACGTAAAGACACCAAGAAAACCAACCACCNTGGATCGTCAACAAGCTGGAGTTCACGCTTCAGCGTGCTGGGATGCTGCACAGATCTTCCCATCCCGCTGGCAACTTGAGACAACAATTGATTGAAATAGAACTCACCTCATGAAATCCTCGCTCGAATATTCAGTAAAACGGGTGCCATGCTTGCTAAGCGAACGAAGTGAGACAACAAGCATGAATGTGCCCTCCCTGTTTCAATCGGCATGGTCACCCTGCTTCGCGATGTGAACCATGCCACCCAACGCTGGTAACGATTTATTTGCTTGAAAACAGGGCTTGATGTGGTCTGCGGTCTGTTGACAATGCGTGTGAACCAACTTTATTTGCACTCAGACAGGAAAGGAATCCTGAAATGACACATCAAACCCAACAAAATCTTTGCACAATTGCGGATGAATTGAAAGAGATCTTTGAGCAATTACTCCCAGCCAATGACGATCATCAACAGCGACATGGAAATGCACAGCTGGAGCCACAATGGTTAGCCATTGTGGCTATTATTACATGGGGATGGACGCATCAGGGAGCACTGGCTCAACGAGTTCTCACGGCGATGGTCGTTGCAAACACCGTTCTGGGAACGCAAGACTTTGCGAGCAGGCAGGGATTCCAAAATGCTTTGAAGTCTGTCAGTAAGCAGCTGGTTCCTCAGGTTATTGATTGTTTCGCAGCCTTCACTTCGAAAATATCAGGGCATTGGTCTTCTGGAGGGAAGGCGAATTTTGCAGTAGATGGGACAAAATTCAGTGCACCACGAACCGAAGCCAACCAAAAAGAATTCTCTGCCAGCCAGACAACAAAGAAAAAGAAAACGTATCGCAGAAAATCTGACGCAGCCAAGGCAGCGACTGTGCAATTACTCGTGACAACTGTGTGGCTTATAGGAACCGGACTGCCTTATCGCTGGCATATTGATGGTTCATCCGGCAGCGAACGGGTGAATTTGCTGAGTATGATCAACACTCTTCCCGCCAATGCTCGCCTCATCGCAGATGCTGAATATGTAGGCTATCGGCTTTGGTCGCAGGTTATTCAATCGAAAAGAACGTTTCTATTTCGTGTCGGCGCGAACATCACTTTGGTTAAGAATCTGGAAAAACACCCCAGCCAAAAAGGAGTCGTTTATTACTGGCCAGCCGGTCGAATGAATAAGTGCGATCCTCCGACTCTATTACGATTGATTCAAATCAACAAAGGGGATCAGGCCATTTATCTGGTGACCAATGAACTGGAAATGACTGATGATCAAGCTGCTGAACTTTACAAATTACGTTGGGGGCTTGAAGTTTTTTTTCGTTCGTTAAAAGAATCCTGTGAGCGGCGTCAACTTTGTTGTCGCACTCGGCGAGAATGTCATCATCGAATTGAACTGGACACTGCTGGGAATCTGGTCCGCTTTTGCGATCGGGAAACAGACATTAAAACGTGAAGGGAAGCCCATCAAAAAGTTAAGTCCTGTGCAGACAATACGAGTTTTCGAACAGACGGTATTTAT
>JAESQE010000404.1 GCA_016765335.1 Planctomycetaceae bacterium | reverse complement strand
CAGATGCAGCAGCACCAGTTTGTGTCTCCAGGTATAAAGCTGATGATGCAAATCGATCTGCACCGGGCAAACATCAGTGCACGATCCACACAAACTACAAGCATGAGGCAAACTGGCATTTGCTTTTGGATCTTGAGCAGGTGCAAGAATCGAACCAATCGGCCCGGGAACGGTGTTTTGATAACTGTGTCCGCCGCTGCGCCGGTAAACCGGGCAGGTATTCATGCAGGCTCCGCAGCGAATGCACTTGAGTGAATCACGAAACTCTTCTTCACCCATCAACTTACTGCGACCGTTATCAACGAGAACGATATGCAATTCAGAATTGTCATCCCGTGGGCCATGAAAATGTGAGCTATAAGTAGTGATCGGCTGCCCGGTTGCAGAGCGAGCCAGCAATCGTAAAAAGACACCCAGATCTTCTGCACGCGGGATCAGCTTTTCAATTCCCATACACGCAATGTGAACCGGAGGCAAAGAAACACCTAAATCGGCATTGCCTTCATTGGTGCAAACGACGAATCCACCAGTTTCTGCAATCGCAAAGTTGATCCCGGTTACTCCAGCATCGGCTTCCAGAAACTTTTCTCGCAGATGTTGCCGAGCTGCTTCGGTTAAATACGCAGGATCGGAAGCCCCTTTTTTGGTTCCTAGATGCTCATGAAAGACTTCGCCGACTTCTTCTTTTCTGATGTGAATCGCAGGCAAAACGATATGACTGGGGGCTTCTTTACGAAGCTGAACAATCCGTTCGCCTAGATCGGTATCGATCACTTCGATGCCATGCCGTTCCAGAAATGGATTCAGATGACATTCTTCGGTTAACATCGACTTACTTTTGACGAGTCGTTGCACTTCATGCTTCTGGAGGATCGATAAAACGATTTCGTTGTGCTCAGCTGCATCTTTCGCCCAGTGAACGGTGGCGCCGAGTTTCTCTGCGTTGTCTGCAAATTGAACAAGCAGCTCATCCAGATGCGTTAGCACGTGGCCTTTAATTGCCGATGCGGTTTCGCGAAGATGTTCCCATTCAGGAACCGAGTGAGCCATTTTGTCTCGTTTTTCACGCACAAACCACAAAGCTCGATCGTGCCACTGTGCCCGTTCTTTATTGGCGACAAACTTGGCCGCTTCTTCGGGATGCTTAGCAATCATAACTGAAAACCTGTTTTCTACTAAATCTTTGTCACAGAAACAGTGGTGCGTCGCATGTCGTTGCACACATCCTTCTGCGACTCCATTTCTTAAAGGCACTGCGCCCTCTTCGTTGCCTCTAGTATAGACAGAATTCGTTCAAACAAAAACAACCAGCCCTTCAGATCTGAAAATCAGGCCTGATAAGTGGAATAATCGATTCCATCGGAAAACACGTTCGTGAATTTATTCATCAATGATAATTTCGTTCCCAAGATTGCCCTTCTTGCAGGAAATCAAGAAGTACGGTTTTTCGTAGAGTCCTTATGGGAACCTCTATTAATTCAAAAGACATTGCGAGCGGAGAGTAGACATTATTGCCTGCCTTGAGTCAGGGCAGGCTCAAACGAGCAGACACCGAATGTCTGTGCCCCATTTGAATTAATAGAGGTTCTCTTATTTTGTAAAGATAAAGGCAATTCCATGTCAGCTGTTACAAATAAAAAGTCCCATCCGCAATCGCTTGGTACAAACCCACGAAATCGGATTCTCACAACAGGATCGATCGCAGGAACGGGGATCAGTGTTCCTTCGCAGATAATTCCAAACAGCTACTTCGAAGAAGAACTCGGATTAAAGACCTCTGATGCATGGATTCAACAGCGAATTGGAATTTTTGAACGCCGCTTTGCAAGACCAGAGGAAACAACATCTCAGTTCGCAGCCGCAGCTGCTCGCCAAGCATTGGAATCTGCGAACTGTTCTGCGAAAGATATCGATTTAATTCTTGTTGCAACTTCCACGCCCGAATTTGTCATGCCTGCCACTGCCTGTCTGGTTCAACAGGAACTGGAGGCAAGCAACGCCAGTGCATTCGATTTGAATAGCGCCTGCGCGGGGTTCGCAGTCGCGATGGATGTCGCGGTGCGTTATTTACAATCGGGAATGAAAAACATTCTTATCATTGGCGTTGATCTGGGAAGCCGGCTTGTCGATATGCAAGATCGTTCCACGTGCGTCTTTTTTGGGGACGGAGCCGGTGCGTTGGTCCTTTCTTCACAAGGACCAGGAAAGATTCTAGCCTCTCAAACAACCTCTGCTGGAAATGCTGAACCATTGCAGGTGCCCATTGGTGGCAAGATGAGTATGGACGGGCGAGCCATCTGGGACTTTGCGACAGACATTATTCCGAAAACAATTTTTCAATTATGCGAGGCGGCTCAAATCTCAGCTGCTCAGCTCGATCTGATTGTTCCGCATCAGGCGAACCGCAACATCCTGGAGCAGGCAGCCAAATCGTTGGGGATGCATACGGATCAATTTGCAATCAACATCCAAAAATATGGCAACACAATGGCAGCTAGCATTCCGATTGCTCTTCATGAAGCATTCCAGGACGGAAAAGCAGTTCCAGGAACTTACATGGCGATTGTCGGTTTTGGGGCAGGACTCACCTGGGGCGGAACATTGCTCCAACTCTGATCACCCAATGCATTCATGTTGCCCACTATTTATTATCGCCTCAGTTGTAGATGACTTTTTTCAATCAATTATTTCGTAACGAATTGTTTTCAATATGAATACTTTCTCTCTTGCTCGAAAAACAAGTAAACGATTTGGATGGTTTGCTGGGACAAAGATTCTCGCCAATCGCGTTCTAGAGAAAATCTTTTCGCTGCAAGGTGTCGAGTTTGTCTATCTGCATCAAAATTCATTGCCTGCCAGTATCGAATTGCCTGCTGGGTTTGAATCTCGCTTTCTCACCGCAGAAGAAGTCGCCCGGTTTGCAGAAGATCCAGCGAACGACCTGGATGATAATCTGCCAGACAGGATTCGGGCAGGAAAAGATTTTTGCTTTGCAGCGATCCACGAGAATCGCCTGGCTGCATACGGTTGGTATGCTTTGAAAGATATTGAAGCCGAGCATAACTTTGGCATCTCGATGAGATTTGCAGAGAATCATGCTTACATGTATAAGGGATTCACTCATTCTGATTTTCGAGGCAAGCGTCTGCATGGCATCTTAATGGGACAGGCATTGCAAGAACTTGGTTCTCGGGGAATTGACGCCTTAGTCTCTTCAGTGGGCTGGACAAACTTTGCGTCGTTGGTCAGCTGCGACAAACTGGGGTACGAACGAATCGGCCGCGTTTGGACTTTGCGAGAAGGCAGCACCATTGTCTCAGTTCCCGCAAAGATTCGCCAAAAAGAGATCCTCCCCGGTTGCGACGTCAATCCGCACCTATTGCAAACAAGTAACGAAACATCGCAACCTGTTTCAAGCAACCCTGTAAAGAAGACCGCAAGCAAAGTGCCTCAGAAATTGTAAATATTGCTTCAGAAGCAAATTGCATCTAACAACTAACCCTGATACCTTGAAACTGTGAACCCCTTTCCAGAAGCCACCCGCTTGACTCTTGGGAATTCGAGGTGTCATCTCTCAATACAACTAGTCCAACTAGCGTTAAAGGTTAGTCATTTGGGCAGAGGCTTTTGATGTCCCGATTGGGAACAAATTAAAACGGATAGATTTTATTTTNCCACAGAGACGCAGAGAACACCGAGTTAAAAAAGTAGCAGAAAAACAATCAATTTAACTCAAGAGATATACGGTATTGGTTTTTTCTCTGTGACCTCTGCGTCTCCGTGGTTAATTTCGTTTCTTCCTATTTGATACCGACTACGTTGGGTGAGTCGCCAGGAAATCATATTCCAAAATCATTAAACTGTCTGCCATTTAGCGCTAGTTGCAATAGTAGTTTCAGTAAAGTAATGACCACAGGGCGATATGCTTTGTGTGCGATACTCAAAGAATTAGCTGAAATACTGGAGGGATTAGATGCAGGATACCGAGAAACTGTTCAATTTTCATTAGGACAAAAAAAGAGGAACACCTTAGACATCGGCAAGCATTTACGCTGATCGAGCTTCTGGTGGTGATCGCAATTATTGCGGTTCTGGTGGCGCTGCTGCTTCCGGGGTACAATTCAAAAACACGGGACATACCGAATGGCCAGATGGACGTGTCCATCACAGCGGATTCACCGTCACGTTATCCCCCAATTCGCACGTCAATTTCACAAACAGCGGCACACTCTATACCGAGACCGATTACAATTCCTGGCAGGAAGGAAAGAATGGCTTCGCAGGAAACCCCAGCTACACCATTGTTACTTCTCGCAGTTATCACACAGGAATTGTAAACGTCTGTCTGCTCGATGGTTCGGTCCGTTCAGTCAGCGAGAACATCGACATCACCATTTGGCACGCAATCGGCACACGATCAGGCGGCGAAATCATCGGCCATTTTTGAATTTGGACGGCAGGCTCAGTGAGCGGCAAGGTGATAGCCGCCGGTGGGCATCCAATCTGAACATGACCTACTCACTCCAGCTAGTAACAGCCAATTATTCTTCGAACACTTCATCCAGAGGTGCGTCAGGATAGTTGACAATGACTGAGGTTTTGATGCCGCCTCGTGGTGTGAAATCGGCTCGGATTTCCATCATGCGTGGGCGGGTGACTTCGACCAAATGATCGAGAATTGTGTTCGTCACGCTTTCGTAGAACGCACCATGATTTCGGTATTGCTGTAAGTAAAGTTTGAGTGACTTCAATTCGTAGCAGACTTTATCTGCAATATAAGTGATCGTTAACGTCCCAAAATCGGGCTGGCCTGTTTTGGGGCAGACCGAAGTGAATTCCGGACAAACGGTTTCGATGATGTAGTTTCGCTTGGGATTGGGATTTTCAAATGTTTCCAGAAGATCTGTGCTTGGCTCGGACATAT
>JAESQE010000403.1 GCA_016765335.1 Planctomycetaceae bacterium | reverse complement strand
CCAACCTGGTTCTAACGAACGATTCTGGTCCGATGCATCTTGCTGCGGGAGTGGGAACCCCCGTCGTGGCAATCTTTACCTGCACTTCCAACCAACGCTCCGGTCCTCCGGGAGATCATCACGAACTCGTCCAGGCGAAAGTTCCTTGTGCAGCGAGCTACCGCAAAACCTGCCCGTTCACCGGCTCAGGAAACATGCAATGCATGCGAGCGGTTTCCCTCTTCCAGGTTTGGACAGCTCTACAAAATGTGATCGAGCAAAGTCACATCAAAGACCGCGTCGCTTGAATTGACTCTGGAACTGAATCAAAACGAGATTCCATAAGTAGGATGCGGTGCTTGCACCCATCTTCGTGTGCCAGTTGATTCTCTAAAACCAAAACGCAGTGTGAACCTGCCGGTTGTCAGTTCAGTGCGTAAGGATAATCAATTGCCGACAGAACCTCAGATGTCTACCATCAACTTGCAATGTTATTACTCGCGGCTCCTATCACTTTCTACAACCTTGCTCAATTCGGCAGTTAGCCGAGCGACGATTTCGGGATGCTTCGAGTAAATATTGGTTGTCTCCCCCAAGTCTTCGCTGAGGTTATACAGTTGGCCTTGAGGATCACCAGGACCAGGCTTGATGCGACTCGGTTTGGAGAATCCGCCGGAACCGAGACCGGTGATCAATTTCCACTTCCCCGAACGAATCGTCATCACCCTGCTGCCTGCTCTCATGACAATCTGCTTGCGTACTCGTGTACTCTGCGGTTCTTGACCAGTCAGCGAAGGAAGGAAACTGAAGCTATCGGGACCGGCGTCTGACGGAAGCGGCGTGTGTAAGATGTCGGCGAACGTCGCCAGCAGATCGGTAAAGCAAACGAGTTGATCACTTTGACTGCCAGCCTTCACACGGTCGGGCCAACGAGCAATAAACGGCATGCGATGCCCGGCTTCCCATGCATCAGCCTTCATGCCTCGCAGCCCACCTGTTGAATCGTGCCCCAGACGCTTCGTGTCTTCGTCGAACCAGACCGGGCCGTTGTCTGAAGCAAAAATCAGCAGCGTGTTTTTTTCCATACCGGCTTTGCGAAGCGACGCTAACACTTGACCGATCTGTGCATCAACCATCATTAAAAAGTCGCCGTACATCCCTGCTCCGCTTTTGCCAACAAATTCCTTAGACGGAAGCCATGGCGTATGCGGAGCCGGGTACGCCAGGTACAGCATCAGCGGTTCCTTCTCATTTTCATTGGCGGCATGCTGTTCGATGACTTGAACGGCTTCGTTCGTAAATCGAGGCAGAACGCCATCGAGTGTCAGGTTCGGAGCAATCCCGCCGGCTCGCCAAAACGCACCTTGGATTCGTGACCAGCCTTTGCTGCTGTTGGCTGTAATTCGCAGTGACGGCGGTTGAATGGCTTGGTTATCGCGAATGTAGAAATAGGGTGGAATATCGGTTGAAGCTCGAATTCCAAAGTAACTATCAAAGCCGCAATCAACCGGACCGCCTGGCAACGGCTTGACGTAACCGTCTTCCTTGAAGCCCAGGTGCCACTTACCGACCATCGCTGTACGATACCCCTGCGACTTGGCAAGCGTTGCGATTGTCATTTGATCCGATTCGATAAGCGGTTGCTTAGGCCAGAGACCCACGTTTGTTCGAAACGGATAACGCCCCGTCATCAGACCGTAACGCGACATATGACAAAGCGGCCCCGGCGCATGAGCATCTGTAAAACACATGCCATCACGAGCCAGCGAATCGATGTGTGGCGTGGGAATCTTAGATTCCGAGTTAAAGCACCCCGGATCACCATAGCCCATATCATCAACAAGAATAACAACAATATTAGGCTTCGTATCAGCTTGGGCAGCAAAAGATTGCAGGCAAGAAACTTGCAGAATAATCAGTAAGAAAAAAAGTGTTCTCATAAGTTTCAGTTCCGTCCAACAATAAATTCTGTGACACCTGCGCTGAGGCTGCATCCAAACCGTTTCAACAGCTTAGCCAATCTTCACTTGAAACCCAATCCTCACTTGAAACCCAATCCTCACTTGAAACATAGTAACTAAGGTCTACCTCTATGAATTGGTTCTCCCCCTTACGAAGGGGGGGTCTGAACTATTTTATAACCAAACTACATTCGAGAACCTCTGAGATTCAATTAATAGAGGTTCCGAGAATTTGGTATGATCAGATTATTGTTGAGGGAACTGAGAGGTTGCCATGCTTCCGTAGCCCGCTTTCCAGCGGCTGTCGATTTCAACCTGACCGATAAAATCTTCTTTACCTAATTCGGCACGGAAGTCTTTTTTCAACATTCCGGTCTGGTCGATGTAAATCTTCACCAGATATCGACCACGAGGCAGTCGCTTTGACTTCATCTCATCAGCCCATTGGGAACCACGCTGGCCTGCCAGACTAAGAGATTGCTGCCAAAGNTTACCTTTACCAAAGACAAGGCGATCCCCAGTCGCGACTCGATGTTCGGACCAGCCATTATCCGTTTTGCGAAACAGATCGACCTGCATCAACATTTTATCGTATTGAGCAGGAACATCCGTTATTTTGAACCAGATATCGGTAACGAGTGAAACTTCGTCACTTTTTTCCGGCAATGTGTCGGTGGTGTACTTGGCGTTGACAACACTGGCGTAATCGTCGATGAACTTTCTGAATTGTTTGTAGGTACGATCTCCGACAACAATTTTCTGTCCGCCGCCATGCTCAACCTGCAAGGCTGGCTTTGTAAGCAACATGCTTTCGAGCGGATCGTCCGAATCGATGATCCGAGCTTCGACCATATAATTGAGAGTTGCTTCGGGGTCACTCAGTTTGATCCACGAAACCTGTTCGCCATGCTCTTTGACCTGTTTATTGTTTCGGTCAGGTGAATGACAAGCGGCGCATCGCCCCACTTCAGTCCAGATATTATCCATGAAAGATGCCAACACTCGGTCTTTGCGGGCATGACGGATGACTTCATCTGAAACTTGAGGACCAATCGCTTCCACTACTTTTGCAGCCAGTAAATCCGGGTCTTTAACTGCTAATCGTATCCAACTGCGGAAAGCCTCAAACTCTCTCTTTCGCACCTTATCAGTGATGAGATTGGGTTGCTCGGGGCGGCGGTTGATGAACTGTAGAATTTTTGAGTCATCCGGATTCTTCACGTCCACGAGACCCACATTAACCAGAGAAGCAAACGTCTCGGCTTGGCTGGAATGAATGTAATCCTTCAAGTCGACGCCGCTCAGATGGCATTCCGTGCAACTTGAAGGATTCTTTGCTTGAAAGATTGGAAGGATTCGCTTCTCAAAAATTGAGATCGCCGAAGTGTCATCACTTGCCGTTTCTGTTTCCAGATTCGGTTGTGAGTTGGAACTTATCTGATCGCAGGATGTTATGAAAATCAAAAGGCAACACATTAGTAACGGTAACGTATACTTCATCAGCTTGCTTCTCCCCTGTACATCATGTGATCGGTAAGCCACAGATTTATAAAGCCCCGGGTCTGCTGCACAAACCGAGCCAGACGTGATGTCATCGCAACTATGGCAATGTATGGAACGCCACAAATGGCCTGCACAGCAGACCCTTATAGTTTTAGTACCCGATTTAGATTGTAGAACTGGCTATCTTTAATGTAAAGCATTTGGCTAGCCAGGGACATGTAAGCGACGAGATATCTCGAACGCGAAGAATTCCGCATAGGCACTGATTCGCCATTTCAGGTCAAACGCGGGTGGCCCGACCACTTTGAGTGGTTGGGTGCTGCCAGGCATAAGATGGATGTGCCATGTGCATCCAATTTCAATTGTGCTTCCAATAAAGAAGGAACTCACATGGCGCGAACATCTTGTTGCTACGCAACCCAACCGCTAAAAGCGGTCGGGCTACCCCGCTGAGTCGAGGATCATCCTGGTGGATTCAGTTGGGTTGTAATTCGGTTAATTTAAAACGGACTGCGACGACTGAATTCTTTGCCTGGTCGTCACGATATTTTACATACGTTGTTGCGACAATCGTTCCGTCTGGCAGAAGTTCTACGCCTGGGTAACCGCAGTCTCCCCTGTGACCATAATGGTGCAGCAGTTTGATGCGATACTCGCCATCACGTCCGTTGATGATGTCGTCGTATGTCCCGACCCAGGCAACAAAATGCCCGCGTGTTGAACTGCCTGGTGCTTGATCACGAAAACAGACAACCAGCTTTCCATCTTTGGTGAAGACTTCTTTGTGGCGGTCTCCGGTTAATCCCCAAGGCGTATCCACAGGAGTGGACCATGACGCACCTTCGTCGTCGCTGAACATCATTAAGCTGCGTCCTTTGTGAGTGTTTTCTCGCATCAGACAGCAAAGTTGTTTTCCGTCTGGGCTTCGAATCACACACGGTTCGCAGGGATTCTTACCTTCAACTTCAGCAACAATCCGGGGCTTGGACCAACTCAAGCCGCCATCATCAGATAGAGTTTGTAACACAACCAGCGGGGTACGGTCTTTGCCATCTGGTCCTCGATGATAAAGGCCCAAATAGCGACCATCTGTCAATTTTACCATACTGCTGAACGTCATCACGCACGTAAAACCAAGGGGAGGCATTTCTTTCCAGCTTTCTCCGTCATCTTCACTCATAATGCTAGGCATGCCCGGCCCGGATCGCGTACCTAACGCAGCCGAAAATACCCACAATCGTGCTTTGCCCGCGCGATCTACCATGCGATAAATACTCGGGCAATTCTGATGCTTCGAGAAACCGGCTGGCAGCTTCTTATCGATTCGTGTCCAGGATTTTCCGCCATCATCACTACGAGCCATCGGCCCGGCTGATCCCCCATGATTGACGCACCAAACAGAAAAGATCGTTTTCTGATCCGGCATCAACAATGTTGTCGGGTGTCCCTGATACACCTTTTTTGTGCCCGCTGCGATAACCGTTTGACGATCTGTCTGCTTGGAAGCATCCACAACCGGCAGCTTGTCCTCAGCACGCAGAAGCAATCCCGTGCTCCCCATAGTGATTACAGCGAATAACAGAACCCGCAAAGAGAATATAGGTTTCACCAAGTTGTTCATTCTGAAATCTTTCATCTATAAAAGGCTTAGGTTTGGCCAAAGGTTGCCAAGAGATTTTACAATGGTTGTTTTTCTTTTGCCAGCGACGTAGGGCCTGCTGTGTAGACCGATTGTGGGGTGTTAAAATTCGGGGACTGTGGTGAGCAGGAACCCGTTACATTCGGTATCATGAAAAACAATGTTGGTGAATAAACACGGCCTGCACAGCAGACCCTTGTATCTTACTTGGACTGTCTTTTCTTCTTTGTTTTTATTAGAAAACAAAGACCTTGACACCGGTCTTGCAAGACCGGTGTCAAGGTGCGCGAGTGGCAGATCGTCAGACCCTTGGTCGTGAAGACCGTGAGGTAGCCTGATCGTCACTCGCTTTTTATGCCTCAGCCCGTACAGTCGCCGGAGCGGTACCAACATACCAGCTCGTATTAACAAGGTAGGGATTCAGCATGCAACAGCATAACAAAATCTTCGTCGGAATCGATATCGCAAAAAAGAAATTTGATGTCGCTTTCTCACATCTTTCTCAAGGAACAACTTTTGAATACTCTCCCAGCGGAATCAAACTGTTTCTCAAAGAACTTCAAAAAGCGAAACCTCAACTGATTTGTATGGAAGCCACTGGAGGACTCGAACGAGAATTGGTCGCCTGTTTGCACAAGCACCAATTTGAACTCGCAGTCGTTAACCCCAGGCAGATTCGAGACTTCGCCCGGGCCAAAAATCAACTCGCCAAAACGGATCAAATCGATGCTCGTATTATTGCGCAATTCGCACAAGTGATGGAGCCGCGGATCACCTTGCCTTTGTCACAGGCTCAGCAGAAAATGCGTGATCTCACCTCGCGAAGACGACAACTGAGTAAGCAGATTGTCCAGGAAAAGAACCACCTGGCCTCCGCGGCTGATCGGGAAATTTGTAAGATGATCCAACAGTCTATTCGATTCCACGAAAAGCAGCTGAAGACAATCGAACAAAAACAAAAAGAACTCATCAAAGCAGATGAACAATCGCAGAAAAAAGCAAACATTATTCAATCGGTGCCAGGCTTTGGGCCGGCGACCGCTGCGATGTTGGTGGCTGAGCTACCAGAACTGGGCAGCCTCAATCGCCAGCAAATCGCTAGGCTGGTTGGTGTTGCTCCCACGAATCGTGACAGCGGAACCCTGCGAGGAAAACGCACCATCGGCGGCGGACGAGTTGATATTCGCAACGGCCTTTACATGCCGATTATTGTTGCGAAGAAATACAATCCGAAAATCAAAGTTTTTTACGACCGACTCGTCGCAAGCGGCAAGCCCAAAATGGTTGCTCTGATTGCAGCGATGCGAAAACTATTAACGATCGTTAACGTCATGATCAAAGAAGGAAAAAAATGGAACGAAAACACAATTAACACTTGATCTCCAAGACAGTCGCTAC
>JAESQE010000008.1 GCA_016765335.1 Planctomycetaceae bacterium | reverse complement strand
GGTGACCGTGCCTATCCACACCGAGCCGTTCCCGGCTGCGCCCAAGTTGTAGACTTGGGCCGAGACGCGGTCGTCCTAACGTTTTATGGGTTAAGCGCCAGCGTCACGAACGATATTGCTATCACCGCCGCTGTTGCCGTGTGGTGCGTTACTTGGTGGATATTTGAACCCGTCCCCATTCCTATTACTTCACTCTTACCGATTGCTATTTTTCCACTGACCGGCGTGTTAACAGCAGACCAAGTCGCTGCCGCTTACGGCAACAAGTTGGTGCTGTTATTATTGGGCGGTTTTTTACTCTCTACCGCCATCTCCCATTGTGGTGCGCACCGCCGGCTTGCTCTTACCATGGTTCACTGGTTTGGTAGCGATAGCCCCAAACGTTTGGTGTTTGGCTTTATGGTCGCTGATGCCGTACTCAGCATGTGGATTTCCAACACTGCCGCCACGTTAATGCTATTACCCGTTGTATTGGCCGTTATAGATAGCACCGACAACAAAACCCTCGCCTTGCCGCTAATGCTTGGATTAGCGTATGCCGCCAGTGTTGGTGGCATCAGCACACCAATTGGCACCCCGCCCAACTTGGTTTTTATGCAAGTTTACGAAGAAAACACAGGCCTACAAATTGGCTTTACTCAATGGATGATGTGGGCATTGCCTGTGGTCATTATATTCTTACCGATTATCTGGCTATGGCTCACCCGCAACGTTGAAAATCATGGCCATTTGCATTTACCCGATGTCGGCAAGTGGAGTACCCACGAACGTCGCGTCATGGCCATTTTTGGCCTCACCGCACTATTATGGATTACCCGCAGAGAACCATTCGGCGGCTGGAGTGGCTGGCTCAATATACCCCAAGCAAACGATGCTTCTGTTGCGCTGCTCGCCGTTATTGCACTGTTCACTATACCTAACGGAAACAAACAAAAACTACTGGACTGGAAAACTGCGCAACAAATCCCTTGGGGTATTTTGTTACTGTTTAGCGGTGGCATCTGCCTTGCCAAAGCGTTTGTTATTTCCGGCCTAAGCACTCAACTAGGTGAACAGTTGTCTGCAGTGACCGCATTCAGCATCATTGGCATGATGGCGGTTATCGCACTCTGCGTCACCTTTATGACTGAAGCGACCAGCAATACCGCCACTACCGCCATGTTGATGCCCGTACTGGCCGCTACTGCCATTAATGCTGATTTAGACCCTTTGCTACTGATGATTCCTGCCACCTTCAGTGCCAGTTGTGCCTTTATGTTACCCGTCGCTACTGCGCCAAATACTATTGTCTTCAGTAGCGGCCATGTACTTAGCAAACAAATGGCACGCGAAGGCTTTATATTGAATTTAATTGGTGTTGTGATAGTAACAATAATGTGTTGGCTGTTACTGGCCTGATTTAACATTCGTTGAATATCTATTAAGGAGAGCTTTGTGCTAAAGCTCTTTTTCTCCCATAGACTATCACCAAATCGGCCTACTATTGATGCCTAGAAACAAACTCATCTCCCGTGCATTGGTCTCTAAATAATTTACTAAAAACCCTAGCCTGATTAACTGGGCAGACTAGGGTTTTCCATTACGTCGCTGCCACTATGGCTTGTTCAATATCAGCAATAATGTCATCAATGTGTTCGATACCAACAGACAACCTAACCATGTCTTCACTAACACCCACTGTCGCTAGCTCTTCAGGGNTTAATTGACGATGTGTTGTTGATGCCGGATGACACGCCAATGATTTTGCNTCACCNATGTTCACTAATCGAAGTATCATTTGCAGGGCATCTATAAACTTACCGCCCGCTTCTTCGCCACCTTTAATACCAAAACTGAGAATGCCCGATGCCTTGCCACCACACATCTCTTGGCATAGTTGGTGATCTGGGTTATTACTTAAGCCAGCGTACTTAACCCAGGCAATATCCGCATGACTGTTTAGATACTCGGCCACTTTCTGTGCGTTCTCACAATGGCGTTCCATTCTTAACGCTAACGTTTCCAGCCCTTGCATTAACAAAAATGCACTGTGTGGTGATAGTGCCGCCCCTGTATTGCGCAGCGGTACAACGCGACACCGACCAATAAACGCAGCAGGGCCTAATGCTTCTGTGTAGACAACACCGTGGTATGAAGGGTCTGGCTCATTTAGCATGGGGAAACGTTCTTTATTAGCCGCCCAATCAAATTGACCTGAATCGACAATCATGCCGCCAATGGTTGTACCGTGGCCGCCAATGTATTTGGTGAGTGAATGAATAACAATATCTGCGCCATGTTCAATGGGCCGACACAAAATAGGTGTTGCCACCGTATTATCCACAATCAACGGTACACCATGGCGGTGGGCTAGATCAGCCAATTTAGCAATATCAATGATATTACCTGCTGGGTTGCCAATAGATTCACAAAATACCGCACTGGTATTTTCGTCAATCAATTTTTCAAGCCCATCAAAATCGTTATATGACGCAAAACGAACCTCAACGCCCTGTTGTGGCAAGGTGTGTGCAAATAGATTGTATGTGCCACCGTATAGCTGGCTGGTACTCACAACATTTCTACCCACACGCGTAATACATTGAATGGCATAGGTAATCGCAGCCATGCCGGATGCTAATGCAAGCCCAGCTATGCCGCCTTCCATTTCTGCTACGCGCGCTTCTAACACCGCATTGGTAGGATTCATAATCCGTGTATAAATATTCCCCTCAACTTTCAAATCAAATAGATCTGCACCATGCTGTGTACTATCAAACGTGTATGACGTTGTTTGATAAATAGGCGTTGTTGCGGCATTTGTCGTTGGGTCTGTTTCATACCCACTATGAAGCGCTATCGTTTCTAATTTCATTCTTTCTCCTTGAATAATATTGTTATTTGTATCGTAAATATTAACGGGCAAACGTTGCCATTTTTATTCCGGCTAATACCAAAAGCCCACCCGAACAGCGCTTTAAAAGTCGCTTTGTTTTAGTGCTAAATGTTACTGCTGAAGTAGATGAGCCTAAATAAGCGTATAAGCTATAACAGATGATGTCCAGTACAAAAACCGCCCCGCCTAAAACAAGCAACTGCTGAATCATCGGTTCAGAAACGTCAATAAACTGCGGCAATAATGCGGAAAAATACAATAAGGCCTTGGGGTTTGAAATCTCCAAAATATACCCGCTTACAAAAAAGTGTAAAAACTTTTTATTTTTTTCTTGTTTCGTTTTTACCGGCGTCAGGTCACTAGAGCTAAATAGCGTTCTAAGCCCAAGATACGTTAAGTAGGCAACGCCAGCCCATTTAATGGTCGTAAACAACACATCAGACGCCAGTATTAGCGCCACGATACCCAACGCAGACATCACAAAATAACTCATGTCTGCCACGGCTATTCCTAAAATAACGTAAAAAGCTTGTCGAAGGCTGTTGGAAACAGCTGTCGAAACGACAATAAGTACAGCAGGGCCGGGCGATAAAATGATNATCATCGNAGTAAAGAAAAAAACTAAAAATGATTCAAATAACATAAACGTAAAACGCTCAAAGAGTTAAAGGTAAGCACAATAACAGCATGCCATTTTAATCATTATACTCAGGATGAATTGAGTTATCGATTGCACCTCTAATCTACTGGAGTACTAAAGACCAAAAAAAGGCCAATTCTAACGAATTGGCCTCTCAATAACGTAATAGCTCTGCTATTTAGTAACTCAATAGCTTAACACCGTCCGCCAATATTAATTTCCCAGGCATACCAACAGTCACACCCGGCAGTAAATTTGCCATCGTTAATCCATGGCCACCAAGGCACATTCCACAAACCATTATTTTTCCACCTGCTTTCATAAAAGCTTCCATATGTTGGTGAACATCTTGGCCTCGCAATGAAAGCATTTTTGCTACTGGCAGATCCTTATTAACGTAAGGAGTAACACTTAAACTAATAAAAACAGTTACATCAACGTCATGCATACTCCTTAGCATAGTCCCAACCGCAAACGCTCTATGAATTTTAAAAATATCGGGACTCGATAAGTCTATATAAACACCTTTTGTTTCAGCCAATACTGAGCCAGATACTGCAGCAAGACCCAGTACAACTACCATTAATAACTGTTTAATTCTTTTCATTATCATTCTCCTTTGGGTTAATAGCCAAGTCAGTGTAGAATTTTGATAATAGGCTGTAATTGATAATTATCAATCATCGGCACTTTATTTTTTTATCAACCAACTTGATTCGACAAATTTTTATTTTTAAGGAATGAAACCAAACCAAATAGACAATGCATGGCAAGCCGCATCAAAATGCGAACAATGTGCTATTCGCCACCTTGTTCTTTTTGCTAATTTAACGAAAGATGACTTTGACTACCTGCACCAACCGATCAAGGAATTGCACTTAAATGTCGGGGAAACCCTTTACAATCAAGGAGACGAGCCAAACGCCTTGTACACCGTCCGATCTGGCCTCGTGAAACTTGTCAGCTACTTAAGTGACGGTTCGTTTAGGATTATTCGAATATTGAAACAGGGCGATATTGTTGGCCTAGAAGCCTTAGACAATAAAGCCTATCTTCACCATGCCGTTATCCTAAAAACAGCCTCATTTTGCCGCTTACCCGTCGAAGATATTAAAAGCCTTAATACGCATTCCCCTCACCTATTTACCCAATTAACTGCCCGTTGGCAACAAACCATGTCGGATGCAGATATTTGGCTTACAATATTGACAAAAGGTTTTGCCAAGCAACGAGTTGCTTATCTGCTTTTACACCTCGCTGAAAAAACGGAGACAGAATCCTGCTACGTTCCAAACCGTGAAGATATGGGCGGTATTTTAGCCATTACTACCGAAACAGCTAGCCGCATTATTGCTGAATTTAAGCGCGACCGGATCATCTCATTCTTATCCCCTCATTTGGCAACCATTGATAAAAAGAAGTTATTAGTAATAACCCACGGTAAGAATCACGATGCTTAACACCATTTGGGTCGATGCAGACGCCTGCCCAGTAGTCATTAAAGAAATGTTGTTTCGTGCTGCTAGTCGCACAAAAATTCAAACAACCTTAGTTGCCAACCAATTCATCCGTATACCGCCGTCACCTTATATTTCATTCTTACGCGTAAGTGCTGGGTTCGATGAGGCAGATAATGAAATCGTTAAACGCATGCAAGCGGGTGACCTTGTCATTACGGGCGATATTCCTCTAGCCGCTGATGTAATTGAAAAAGGCGGCACTGCGCTTAACCCACGTGGTGAACTTTACACCAAAGAAAACATTAAAGACCGCCTGACTATGCGGGACTTTATGGAAACTATGCGCTCCAGTGGGTTAGAAGTGGGTGGCGGACCACCCCCACTAAATAATACTGATAAACAGACCTTCGCCAATCAACTCGATAGGTTTCTAGTAGCCCAACGCTAAATATCAAACCCAACTGACAACTAGGAAACTAGAGACGATGAAAAAATGGATTTTTTCCCTATTCCTCAGCCTTATATCATTAGGCACGTTGGCTGAAAAGCCTGATTTATTTCTGCTAAAAAATTACCATGAAAATAGCAACGTTACCGGCTGGGTTATGAGCGAAAAGCTAGATGGTATCCGCGGTTTTTGGAACGGAAAAAACCTTATTAGTCGGGGCGGAAAAATACTAAACCCGCCCGCATGGTTTACCCAGGGCTACCCACCTTTCCCAATAGATGGCGAGCTATGGACTAAACGGGGCGACTTTGAAAACATCAGCTCAATTGTCAGCAGTCAACAAGCTAATCAGCGGTGGAAGCAGATCACTCACCAAATCTTCGACGTGCCTAAGCAAAAAGGCGGCTTACTTAAAAGACTGCATGTATTAAACAGCTATCTACAACAAAACCCCACTTCCTACATTCAGATTATAAACCATGATGAGCACACAAAGCGAAAAACAGGCTGTGAGACTTGCTCTTTCTACAGGAGCCGTCTTTTCTGGGACAGGCTTTGGAGCCATCGGGCAAGGAATTACATCCACTGGCGAACTCGTCTTCAACACCGCCATGACCGGGTATCAGGAATCCCTGACCGATCCATCCTATATGGGTCAAATCCTCATCCAAACCCAGCCCATGATCGGCAACACCGGGACCAACCCCCAAGATACCGAATCATCCAAAGTCCAAGTCGCTGGCTTTGGTGTTCATGAATACACAACTGCGTGGTCAAACTACCGAGGCAATCAATCTCTCGATGCGTATCTCAAAGAGGCAGGTGTACTCGGTATCGCGGGTATTGATACACGCGCATTAACGAAGGTGCTTCGTGCTACGGGCTCTGTTCAGGCGGTCCTTACCGATCGCACTGATTTGAGCGATGCCCAACTTGTCGAAATGGCCAAGCAGGTCCAATCCATGGCTGGTCAGAATCTCGCCAAAGTCGCCGGGTGCGATCGGCCGAGCCAATGGACCGAGAACCTTGGGGAGTGGGGGGCTGATTCTGAATCAGGTTCTGAATCAAATCAACCAACCGTTCTCCTGATGGATTTCGGGATCAAGTCCAACATCGCGAGAAATCTCGTTCAACTGGGGTGTCGGGTCGAACTGATCCCCCAATCGACTACCGCAGCCCAAATCACAGATCGCATCGTTGCCGGCAAAGCCCACGGGCTATTCCTATCCAATGGGCCTGGTGATCCCCAAGCCGTCCGAGAAGCAGTCGAGATGCTCAAAGCACTCTTTGCCGACGAATCCCTTTCAACTTTTCCTATATATGGTATCTGCCTTGGGCATCAGCTCTTGTCGCTCGCGATGGGGGCCAAGACTTTCAAGCTGCCCTTTGGGCATCGTGGCGCGAATCATCCTGTCCATGATCTCGAAAATGGCCGAATCCAGATCACTAGCCAGAACCATGGATTTGCAGTCGATGAGGCTTCAATGCGTGCAGTTGGTGGTGTGATTACCCATCTCCATTTGAACGACGGGACAGTCGCCGGGTTCCGGCATGCGACAAAACCGATCGCTGCCGTGCAGTTTCATCCAGAATCTTCGCCCGGACCACACGATGCAGGCATATTTTTTACAGAGTTCTTCGCCCGGATAAAAGCATCGCTTAAAGACGCTGCTTCGATTTAAATGCAGAATACACCGAGTGTTACCCGTACATGAGAGGGGGCGGTTTGGGGGTATTCTGTGCAAAGAGTGAAATTCTCTCCATATTCCCGAGATAACCCCTTGCATGGGATCGTCAATGAGGTATATTCGTACATGTACCGTAGTGATACGGGATTGATCATGCGTGCATGATCAGACCTCTCCGTTTGGAGAGTGCCGCTGGTTTACATTTTTTCGATCTTGTGTCGATGTTGTGAATCACTTGGGGAGAGAGAACCTCAACGCGGTATCAATATTTGTTGAAGACTTTTCAGGTTCGCCTGATCATGTCTGATTTCGTTCGTTCCTTGGTGCCATTCTGGCATCAGTGTCGAGTTGTGGTTTTTAAACGTTTTAATTCAAAAAGAGGAGCTTTTCCATGAAAGCGAAGAGTGCATTGACCGTCGCCCTGGCAGCTGGTATCGCCAGCACCGCGGCCGCTTCCAACACGCCAACTACCCTGTCAGCAAACAACGGCAAGGTCGTTCAAGTTGCACACATTTACTACAATGTTGCATCAGGCGAAAAAATTATCACCCTCATCGGTGATGGCCAAACAGCAGGAGCACAAGACGACGACAGCGGTCCTGTCTGGGCTGCTGTTAACGGCAACACATGTTCAGAAGAAGGCTACACGACTAGCTACTTCTTCGGTATTGACGATAACTCCGATACATCATTGGGTGGTCCAGCGACTTCATTGTCGACAAACATCACCAACCTTGATTACGGTGATATCGCAATCGATACACTCGTTGACTGTCTCCACTTCAGCTGGGTAACAGATCATATCGATGTTGACGCAGATACCGATGGTATCGGCGACGGCGTTGTTGGTCTCTCAGGCGAGTGGACCATCTTCGATTGTGACAACGGCCGCGAGTTGGATCGTTCAACACGCCTCCCAATCATCTCGATCCTCCTCACAGATCTTCCAGGTGATATCTCAGGCACCAACGATCCAGACGATCCAGCAAACACCTTCGCTGGGTACACACTCGACCTTGATCTTACTGCGTCATCATTGACCAGTAACCTCATGTTCGAAATCGGCGATTCCGATGGCGACCTTCAGGGTGCTGCATTTGGTAACAACGATGTGGATATCAACTCCGATGGCATCGGCGACGGCTTCTCCATCGCTGATAGCTCAATCGATCCAGCTACTGGCTTCCCATTCGTTGACCGTAACTTCGACGGCCTCGCAGATGCCGACCTCGATGGCGACACCTACTTTGACTGGTCATGGGGTCTTCGTTTCTATCAGCCAGGTACTGGCGATAGCAACGGCGACGGCGTCATCGACGCACTCGACGGCGACATCGCTGACTCACATCGTCTCATCGGTGTAGGCTTCGGTGCTCCAGAAGGCACCGCTACTTCACCTGACGGTGGTGTAACATGGGCATGGGAAATTGACCCTGCTATTCAAGGTGCTGGCTTTGGTTCAGAAGACCGTTTCGCTCAGTACTTCCCACCAAACGGTGCTGGTGATATCGTCTACGAAGGCGGTTACTTCTTCGGCGGATTCGCATGTGCTGGTGTGAACTACACTCCATACTCATCATTCGAGTTCGGTCTGTACGGCCCAGTCGAGAACCCATGTGTTGCTGATATGAACGGCGACGGCGTCCTCAACTTCTTCGATATCTCGGCATTCCTCGGCTTCTTCAGTGCCGGCGACCTGACCGCAGACATCAACGGTGATGGCGTTCTCAACTTCTTCGATATCTCCGCATTCCTCGGCCTCTTCGCTGCTGGATGTCCATAATCGAAGCTGATGATTGAATGATCTGATTCAGATCACTCATACAAAACTCAAAGACACCCGGAGCTTCTGTTCCGGGTGTCTTCTTTTTTGCATTCAGTACGCTGCGAGATCGTCGGCAGGATTCTTGCGTAGAAGAACCCTGTCAACTCGCAATGAACCATCCCATTAAACCAAGTATGTGAGTGTTGATTAGACTTTGGCCTTGAGCCATCCGCCCTGATAGAACCGCACAGCAAAGAGCACGCCTCGAAGCACCATCTCCGAGCATAAAGCAATCCACAACGCGGTCAATCCAGGAGCCAATCCAAACCATGATTCGATCAATCGTGGATTGATGATCACGCCTCCGCCGAGTAGTTCTGGGATGGGAATATCAACGCCAGAGATCAAATATGCCAATGGCAGCCGTAGGGCATAGGTCGAGAACCAGGTCATCCCCATCACCCATCGCACATCACCAGCGCCCCGCATCGCGGTCCGAAACACGATTCCGATCGCGAATGGGACTTGAATGATGCCGCAGATGATCAAGAGTGGGGGGACCATCTCTCGATGAGATTCTTCTTGTGAGAGCGCAGCGGTAATCGGGTACGCAAAGACAATAAAAGCAATGCCCATCGCTCCCATAATCGCTGCTGCAATCACAGTACATCGGAACACCACTTTCTTGGCGAGATCAGGTCGTCCCATGCCGAGGTATTGCCCGGCAAGCGAAGCCGCAGCGATCCCCATCCCAAATCCAGGCATAAAACTAAACGCCTCGATCCGTATCCCAATAATGTGCGCACCAAGGAGTCCATCGGTCGCTGTCTGGCGTGCAAGCAGCCCAACGAATGCGATGATGAAGAAGTTGCCGATCCACATCCCAAAGGTCTCGATGAAGTTCGGTACACCCAAGCGTACAAGCCTCCACGCCATGACGGAATGGATTTTCATTCTGCGGAGCTGAAGCCGAATCGACCATCGCCCAGAGATAGCCATTGATAAGATCACGCCCGCGCCCACAATATCGCCAATGACGGTACCAAAGGCGATCCCTTTGACTCCCCAATCAAGCCCGAGCGGGCTTGTGAACCCGGCGATCGTCACGCCTGAAAAAAGCCAGCTTACCACTATATTTACAGCGTTTCTGGCAATCATCGCTAACAAGGGCGACATGGAATCGCCAGCACCTCGTGAACACGCGATTAACGCAAAAAGCGTTGAGGCAGCGGGGACCCCAAGGGCAATGATCTTCATGTAATCATTGAAATAAGTGGCAGCCTCGGGTGTCATGCTCAAAAGCCCAACAATTGAATGGGCGAAGAAATAGATCAGTATCCCTATAAGAGATCCAGAGATCAAGGCAAGCGTCAGAGCCTGCCCAAGCACGACATTGGCCACCCCAAGCCGACCTTTACCAACCGATCTTGCGATGAGTGCGGTCGCACCAACCCCGACGGCCATAATGACAAGCCCGATGAGCCACATGATATAGCTCGCCCCGCCGATTGCATCGGTCGCGGCTTTCCCATTGGGTAATGAAGTCGCCAGCATCGTGTCAACAAGCCCGACGAGCGAGTTCAAGAACGACTCAATAACCACAGGCCAGGCGAGTGCAAAGATGGCTGCGCCCATTGTCAAGCCCTTGAGCTTGCCGGTGCGAAACCGTCCGTCATCGAGGGGAATATCTTTACCGGTTTGTTGCTCATGCACAGGCTGGGCGAACGACGGCGATCCAACCATGTCTTCTTGATCACAATCATGAATCGGAAGTTCCGATTGGGTCGCTTCCAAATCGTCAGGTTCTATTGGTGGTGTATCGCTCATTGAATTGAATCTCTCATCCTCTGCCAGCCCGCACTCTATGCCGCACCAACATCGCCCGAAGCCGATTTATGCGCCCCGACCCGAACTTCTTCCAACTCTCTATTCTCTGACGGCCACTCCTTTTAAAAGCTACACCAGGAGACCTAGATATGTATTTAACAGAAGATACATTCTGATAACTACTGCAAATACAAGGACTTATAAGAGTGACGGTATTTAGACATGGGTTTGCTTTTGTAGACTAACGCGAGTAATCTACCGATATGGAGAATGAGCCGACTACTTTCCGGGCAAAGTCAGCCACTTCATTGTGGTAGACGATTAAAAGGATATTGCAAGCGATGAACAGCCAGAACCAAAATTGTAATCTCGCTCCACGCCAGAATCGTTTCTTCTCGCGTTTCGCTGCAAGCCGTTTTTCCATTATTTCTTTGTGTCCCATGAGGTCACATTCTAGCGAATGATTGGAAAATAACCTGACCATATTTGTGGAAACACAAAGATGAGTTATTCGAAGAAAAAAGGCTGATCTGTATGTAGCAGATCAGCCAATAGAGCTGCGGTGCTTAAACCTCACCCAGATCAATGAGTCCCATTGTGATAACCAACGGAACTGCCCAAATGATAGCAGAAAACGCCAACACGAACAAATGCGCATGGACGCATTGTCGTGTTATTTTTGCATTTAGGCTTTGCGTTGCTCAATGGTACCCACGAGAGCGGGTTTCCGCGTAAATCCCGAAATGGTCGCGGAGGCTCGTTTTTTTATCAAGGTTTGGGGCGGTTAGAAACCATCCAGAGGCAGATCGTGGATCTTAAGCAACTTGGGTTAGATACGAATCGTGGTGGTGGTGTGATGGTCGTTACAGGCACGGTAACGAAGAATGAACGCTGGGCGATGATTGACAGCGATACGAGGCAACCTATTTCGGGGCATTCTTTTCATCTCGCATTTTATGGTGGCGTTCTTAAGGTGAAAACACAGGATGATGATCCTCTCCGTATGGTAGGAGTCGGCGAAGAAATTGTACTTCGTATGAAGATCTCATCTCCGAAGGGTAGACCGGAACAACTGGGTGCTGCGTTGTTACTTAATGCAAAGACGCTTATTCCAGTTCAAGAAAAAACCCCTTCTCCGTCGTGACTCGAAATCCGACGAACCCGGCTTCATTGAAAGATGAGGCCGGCGTTTTTTTAACCGTAAACCAGATAGAAGGGGTTTTAGATCATGAGAAGTTCAAAGCAAATGCAATCAGGTGATGAGTACATGGAAGCCGGTTTAGGCTTCACACTCGTCAACCGCAAAAAAAACCCGTCGCTTGATTTATCAGGCCAACAAATGGATTTGGATGATGCACGCCGGGTTCGTGAAGATGAAGAGCGACGGAGTCGCTCGCATCTTCACGACCTGCCCCCTCATAGTAATACAGGGGGCAAACTGACAAAGTCAGATACAGGCTATGAAATCTGTATCGATTGGATCAGGATGTCAGGTCCAAGACAAATGCGACATGCAGCCGTCGATTTGCTGAGTACATATTACGGATCAGCGACATACGGTAAGGGTAGGCACTTCCTGAACTCTGGATATCGCTTTGGCAATGCTGGTGTTTATTTTGATGCAGATGATCAGCAAGTACGGGATCATGCAGTGGTAGATCTTCCCGGTGAGGCTATGTCAGAGGTCACTATGTCGCAGTCTGTAGAGATTTTGGATGGTCTTTTCAAGCTGGGTTTCAAGATGTGCCGTTTGGATATCGCGATCGATATGTATGACAAGCCTGATTTGATCGACATGGTTACACAATCGTGCCTGAATGTGGAGCTTTGCCGTGCAAGAAGATTCGAGCCTAAGTACATGCAAAATGGAAAGCAGAAGGTCGGGCATGGCTGTAATGTTGGCGTTCGAGGAAAAAATGGATCGGGTCGCTACTTACGGGTATACGACAAAAATTTACAAACAAAAGAAGGCCCAGCAGGCGGTTGGACGCGGTGGGAGGCAGAGTTATCTGACGATTGTGCGCAAGAGGCCGCTATGCAAATGGTGCAAGCTAGTGATCTTATTTCTGTCGCGTTGTCCCATGCGTTTGGTGTCTGTGATTTTCGGATCGACACCGGTTCAGAGCATGTCAGTAGACGACCTCGTGTCGAGTGGTTTGAAGAACTCATCGGGGAGATATGTCCTTCCAGAGTTGTCCAAACAAGAGCTAAATCAACTCTGCATTCGTTCAAGCGGTGGATGCAAACAGCGGTTGTCCCCAAGCTCGAAACGCTTAGCGCGGCGACAGGACACTCGATGGGTGGATTGATGAGTGTACTTTTTGGTGAGTTTGAGCCTGATCCAAATCATTTAGAAGATCACAAAATACGGGCATTGTGCATCGAAGCTGGTGCCGATCCATCTGAGGCATTGAGAAGATTGGGTAGTAGAAGATTGGTTTTGATAACGGCGGAGGCGGGGTTGTGATTGATTCGATCGTAGAGATGATTTCAGCTGGATTGACTCTCGGCGTTTCAATGCGTCTTTTAGGTTTACTGTACTCGACATTGCATGTAAATCTAAGTTCAATTGTCAAAGGTATGTCGACGAAATGAGGAAATAAAATGTTTACGAATCTGACTCAAATGGTAGCACGACCAAAAGCTGCACTGATGACCGGGGCGATGCTCCTTGCCATGGCCGGATCTACTGCATCTGCGCAAACTGGTGCTGATGATCCTGAAATTACCATTGCAATGCCTTTCGATCTCGCACCGATTATCACTTCGGTGATGGCTATTGCGGTGCTTGTTCTGATCTTGGTTGCAGGCCCCAAGATCTCGCTCCAGTTTGGTAAGACTGCTCTCCGCTCTATTGGGAATATTTTCAAGGGTTGATTTGGTGATTACCGCGTTCGCCCGGATAACTTCGGGCGTTCGTTTTATGCAAAATATACCGCCATCAAATCCGCCGATCGGTGGGGCGACAAGTTCGGAAGGTTGGTCTGACGCTGAGGTTGATCAGCTTCTCGGTGCTGTCGGTTCGGCTCTCACCCAGCTTGAGATTGCCAACTCACATGCTGATGCTCTTCTTTTGGTCATGTCAGTAGTCGTAGTTTTTTTGATAGCTCTTTTTGCGTGGCATGCGGTCGGTATGTTCCTACCGACGACCAGCCAGTTGGTGGGTGATTCATGAGAAGGCTTGCAGTAACTTTAAAAACATACGCCATGATGCAACGATTCTTGTTGTTGCTTCCATTCATTCTTCCGTCGATTTCATCTGCCCAGGACGATTGTGATACATGCGAGTTTGACGAGATTCCCGGCGTAGGTACTGTAACGGTTTCGTATAGTAAGCGTTCTTTTCTCGATTCGGATTGTGGCCTTACTCTTTGCGAGACAATTTTTTTAGATGGCACTATAGAAACGGATGGCGTTGAGACTTATGCGGGTATTGTTGTGGATGTTGATGGTTTTAGAACTCTGAATGATGATGTTTGCTGCTCTTTTCTTACTGATTCTGCGCCGATACCAATTGCCGGTGTCATAATAGGTCGCAGTCCAAATTCAGACGGTTTAGCTTCAGCAACTATATCATGGGGTGGCGTTGGCTCACCGGATCCACCAACTATAACATTCCTTGAGGGCGGCGGTTCTTGTTCCAGTTTTAGCAAGACTGAGACTGTCACGCATGGCGGTGGGTATATGACAATCGAAACCGTAACGGTTTCTTTTAGCGGTGGCAACTGCGAACCGATTGATCCAGATCCAGATGACGATCCAGATCCTCCCGGCCCGGGGGATGTTGATCCGCGCGATAGTCCTGACATTCCAGATCTTCCCGATGATGATGATGATCCAGATGATCCAGATCCTGATGATGATCCAGATGATCCAGATCCACCCGTTCCGGGCGACGACGATTACCCCGACGATCCACCAACCGATGACGAGTGTTGCATCGCGATAGTTTCACGCCTCGATTTGCTTGTGCGGTGGGCTGCCGATTCAGGTCAACAGCTACATAATATCAACTCGCATGTTCGTTCGATCGATATTCAACTTGGCAGATATGCGTTCGATTTGATGTATGATGAGAATGCTTTTCTTCGTGTGATCGTTACCCAAGGTGCTGAGTTGGCTGTGTATTTGGAACGGTTTGATGAGTATTTACACGATTCAACTTTCTATTTGCAGGCTCTTTATGAGCGTTTCTATGAAGTTGATGATGGTGGGGATACTGATCCTCCCGACGATGTGGACGAGTATCAATTTCAGAGTGGTACTTCTGCGATTGTTTCTTTGAAGGCTAAAACAGAGGCCGAAATGGTTGAGCATAATCAGCTTTTTCATCTTCCCGATATTTCAGCCTTCGAGGATGAGGAAGCTCCTGCGCCGATTTGGGATTGGTCGATACCGCTTCCGATGGTTGAAAATACGATGGATGTCTATGTTGATTTTTCACCGATGCAGCCAATCCGTGATTTGGTCAAGTACGCGTTGATGATTTTGGCATCGCTTCATTCTTTTCATTTGGTTATGAGGGTACTCAAGAAATGACTCGTATCATCATGTTTATTGGTTCGTTGATTGGCACCATAATCGGTATTCAGACCGGGTTCTGGTATGAGCTTCTCGATTGGGTAAAAGGCTTTGCGATTGATAGCATTGTTCCTGCCGTTTGGACCCTTGTTCCCGATGGTCTTGCGGACTTTTTTCAGTTAGTTGAACCTGCTGTTGTTCACGCAATCGTCAGCGATGCGTCTTGGTTTTTTCCGTTTTGGCCGGTCGTTTTTATATATTTCAACGCACTTACTTTTGCTGGAACTGTTCTTTTGATGCGTTATATTATCGGTTGGGTTCCAACTATTGAGGGTTGAATCGTGGGAAGAAAAACAAAACAGATTCATGAGTATGAGTCTCGTCTAGAAATCTTCGAGGGCAAGATGGGTGCGGGTAAATCGTACTTTGCCGTTCGTCGGATGTTTAAGATTCTTGAAGAGCAGTCAAGACCTGTCTATACGAATCTGCCGATTAAGTGGCGAGTCGTACGCAAGTATCTCCGAACTCGGCATGGTGAGGTTATGGCCAATCTGGTGCATGAACTGACAGAAGATCACTGGCGTTCATTTTTGCGAAGGCAGGACAAGTTTGCAAAGTTCAAACACCGAGTTGATCGTATGGACCCTCGTACGATGTCGGATTCGGAGGTTCAAATAGTTTTTGAGGCATGCCAGAAGTATTATTTGGAGAATCCTCCATCGTTCAAAAAGTTGCAGCGTCAAGATCATTTTTTTATCAATCAGATTGTCGCGTGGTTTGATCATACTCATGATCCGCCGATGGATCATGGGCCGGACGCGAATCATATTCCAGCGTCCGCGATTATCATTATTGATGAGGTGCAAAAATGGCATCCCATGATGAAGCAGGCACACGATCCTGATCGGGAGTTTTTGCTCTCCTACATTACAATGAGTCGTCATCATGCGCATTGGATTTGGGTTCTTACCCAGGACGCGATGAATATCTCGATCGAGTTTAGGCGGCTCGCTCATCATGTTTGGATAATTTGGAATCGGTATGAAGATGTTATAGCTGGGCCTTTGCGTTTCAAGCATATAGGGCTTAGGGCGATGGGTTACGCTCGTATGGCTGCTGAAGAGTATGAGCAGACTAAATCAATGAACGGAAACGGGAAAAAGGATCGGAGTGTTGAGTTTTTTACGATCATTACGAACCTGCCCGGCTCGAAGCTTTATTATCGGTTTTATTCGTCTGAAACTCATCTTGGTTCTAGCCGCCAACTCCGTAAAAAGCTCGAAGAAGGTAGGCGTAGGGCTGGCATAGATGTAGGCGGTTTGGTGTACGACAAAAAAGAGGATAGCGATATGAAGAAGAGTTCAGTTTTTTCAAAAATGTACTTGTTGCTCGCAGCTGTGGTTTTGGTTGCGGGTGCTTATTTGACAGGCGTTCAGTCTGTAGGTGATCGTGGTGTGACTGGCGAATCGGTTCTTCTTCCGATCGTTTGGCCGCATTGGTCGATGGTTTCTGATACGCCTTGGATTTCTGGTCAACCAACAAAAGTGGGAGATATTTTAGATGGAACGGATGCGCAGTTACTGTATATTTCCGATGATAATCGCAGCTTGGTTTTTGATGCACGCAATGCTTATTGGCTGTGGGAGTTCGGCTCCGAGCCGTTCAGAGTGGGTACAAAAGAGGATGTCAGAACTTCAGTTGCAGGGTTACTCGATGCCGATGCTGGAAGGCCAAGTAGAAGCCTCGAAGCTCCTTGATCAGTCTATCGGTAGCGAGTGGGGGCTTGGCGTTGTTTCTCTTGATGCTTTTGGCACTCCTGTTTCTCAAATAATTTATGAAGTGGCGAATCAGCTTGAAATTTCTGTACTTGTTCCAGAGCTTCCTTCTACAAAGGTGATGACTGCGAGTTATGATCAAGCACCGGGTCAAAATGTGATTGAGGATCTTGCTGCATACATCGGAATGGTCGCGGATTACGATGGTCAGACTCTTCGTTTTTTGAGTCAAGATCGATCGACTTTTGATTTTATTGTTCTGCGATCGGGGTATAAACCAGCATCTGAACTTGTCCAAGATCTTACGGGTCTACTCGGCTCTGACGCTCGCGTCAAAGCCGTAGACGATCGTGTGATCGTGAGTGGTACTCGTCGGGATCTTGAGCAGGTCAAACGATTTGAGAAGCATTTGCAGACAGGCCCGGACGGTTGGCAGTTGAATGTTCGTATAGTCGCTGTTACTGAATCATTCCGGCGTGATCTTGGCCTTGATTGGGATCTTTCGGCTCGTGGTGGTTTGAATGTAACTGAGCTTTCGTCGATTGCTACGACTCAACTTGTAGTTCAGGTTGTTGCTGAGGCTACACAAATACAATCCGATGCCGTGCTTTACAATACGGCTACTTTGTATGTTCTCGAAGGTTCAACATCTGAAATTAGTCAAGGTCGTCGGGTTCCGGTACCGCGATTCAGCACAAGCCCAGAAGGCACAACAACGACCGTTGGATATGACTATGTTGATGCTGGCTTTTCACTCAAGGTTGCGGCTGAGCGTGTTCCTGCGGGCGTACGATTGAAACTCGAACCGAGTATCAGCAATGTCGTCGGCTTCGTTCAAGATGCACCGATCACGGAGCAATCGTCTGTTGTTGCTGATGTGATTATGAGGGATGGCGAATGGGTCATTATCACCGGGCTCTCAACTGAGCAAACATCATCTGATTACAAAGGGATTCCGGGTATGAAGAGGTCATTCGGTACTGAGAGTCGCTTGATGGATAAATCCAGCTTGCTTGTTATGGTTCAGGCACGCCGAATATTTGGTACAGAATCCGATTGATGTGCGCTCCTGGCTTTGGGGAGCGAAGCGTGTTCTTCGAACCGTTCTTTTTTTGCATTGCTACCAAAATGATTAAGAATCGTGTTACTCATTTTCACGCTCGCCGAAAGTCTCTTTGGTTTTCGGCTTTTTTTTGCGTACTATTTTTCATGGATAATAAATCGATGTATATTAAGCAACTCAAGCAACGCCATAGCTCGCTCGCGTGGTGGGTTCGGATGATGCGGGATCATCCGGGTGGGGTCGTTCCGATTCCTACGGCTGCCAGAATGTTGTCTGTGACTTCCAATAGAGTCCGCCAGCTTATCGATGATGGCCGTTTGTTGGTGGTCGATGGCATGCCGGGCGGTAACGAAAGGGACCGATTCATACCAGTTGACCAGTTGATAGATGCACCATTCGCCATGACAAGGGGTCGTCCGGGCGTTTGGGGGCCAAAAAACAGAGAAAATAAAGAAACTCGAAATAAAATCATAGATGCACATAACTCTATTGCAGCAAAGCACTTCAGTAATAAATAAGGCAATTTAACAGAAGATACATTATCGGACATTTCGGCTATGGTGCGATTCTGGGCTATGGATAAGGATTTGGGAACCATCTAGGGCAATATCAAGATATTGATCTCTTTCAACCCTCCCGTCGACCAATCCATCAATCCGATCAGCCTTCTCGCCATCAACTTGCACATAGGCTGATGATCCCGAACACTGAATACGAAACCGCTCGCCAATCATTCGCTTTGTATTCGGCATTGATCTCCGTATCTTAAGGTATCCATACTGAACGCCAGCGTTCAAAGAGGATCGGCACGGCAGAACAACAGCATCGAGTTGCCCATCGCACGGGTTTGCGTGAGGGCATGGATTCAATCCGCCGCCGTAGGATCGAAGGTTTGAAACAATCAAAATTCCGGCTTGTGAATAGGGGGGATTTGCATTGGTCTCAACCGAGAATGATGCAGGGCGAGGCGAAAACAGCTCGCGGAGTATCGGCTGAATATATGCTCGATACCCACCCTTATGCGATCTTGCTTCTTGAAACCGATGGATGACCGAAGCATCAATCCCAATCGACACCATGATCA
>JAESQE010000402.1 GCA_016765335.1 Planctomycetaceae bacterium | reverse complement strand
GATCTTTAATTTGAAATACTCCTGGTTTCGGTAGCCGTAGGCTGTTCGTTTCAGTGTTTTGATTTTATTGTTCAAGCCTTCCAGCGGGCCGGTGGATATCGGGTGATCGTACCAAGCTAAGATTCCTGATCGGAAACCNTGGAGCGTCTTGGCGAACTTCTGCAAGATCATCACGCCGCTGCTTTCCGCCTGGCGGCACCAACTATTCAACAAGTTCGCCGCTTGCTGTTTGGTCTGTTGATTCCAGAGTTCTTTCAACGACTCTTTTAAATAGTATGCTGTGGCTAACGGTTTGTTGAGTGCTAACGCTTCTTGTAGNCGGGCTGATTCGCCATNGTTGTCGTTCAGGTTATCCTGATTCTTCAGCAACAGCCACCGCGTCCCNTTGAGCACGTTCTTCTCCAATNGCCCCGATGCTTCCCNATACAACTGACGCCGCAACTCGGACAATTTATCGTTGAACAACTTGACCAGATGGAAGCGATCAANCNCCAACATCGCGTTCGGTAAATTCTCAGTAACCGCTTTNATNTACGCCGGTGACATGTCGATCGCTACCGCTTTAATCTGAGCACCCGCTTTTTTCAGTCGAGTCCAAAAAGGCGTTAAAGCCTCTGATTTACGACCATTTCCGACAAACAACACGTTGCCTCGATCCAAATCCAACACCAGCGTCAGATACTTGTGCCCTTTACGCACAGCGATTTCATCGATGGCAATTCGTTGCACCTCTTTTAGTCGAGGACGACTGAATTTCTNTTTCAAATGACGATGTTCGATGTCACGAATCAAGTCCCAGCCAACGCNTAAATGCCGAGCGACATCTAATACCAAACTCAATTAAAAACTGCGAGACGTGATCGATCGTGGCCTTGTACTGACCAAGACTTAGGAAACGTTCAACACGCAAACAAATACGCGAATGCGTATAACGTCGTGGCAAACCGCAGCAATCCCAGATTGCGTATTGTTCGAAGAGTTTCGTGTAACGTTTTTTGCTCTTAGCGAAGGGAATCTTGACTTGCCGAACCAAGTGGCAAGCACGACAGCGAACTCGGGGAATGGCGAATTCAATTTCGATTTGTTGTGATCCCAGCGGAACGGTTTTGAATCGCCGGGTGACTTTTCCTTGAGAAATGAGACGCTTGNGATTGCAGTGCGAACAACAAAGAGATTCTCGGGATTGCGAGATGACACAGATCATTTGATGGTCTTCAGAGAAAATCTGATCCCATTGATATCCGTGAACACCCAGTATGTGGTAGAGTAATCGTTGGGGCATGATTGATTTCGACTTGCTGATTTTTGTGGTAAAAAACCAGATGAGACAGTCATGCCCTGTTTTATTCAAGCGAGTAATGTTTGCAAAACGTCACCAGGCAAAACACGCATTAACCGGATGAACCGTTTAGAGGTTCCCATGACGCAAAAGAGGTTCCCGTAGGTCGTTATTGGGGCACCTCGCCAAGAGAAAAAGCACATCGATGAACTACGATGATTTGCGTGTCCGTTTTCTTTTCAGCTTTGAAGAGTCATCGTCGTCAGAGACCCCAGCCAGAACATCCTCTATTGTTCCTAGAAACAGGTCCATCGCAAAGGGTTTTCGCAAATAAGCAGAAACACCCAACATCTCAGCGTACGCTTTATGGCGACCCCCTTCGTTAGCAGTCACCATAATCACTTTTGGGGCGTTTTCCATCGATTTTAGAAACTCAAGAACCGGAAAACCTCCCATTTTAGGCATCATCATGTCGGTAATGACCAAATCCGGCTTTTGGCTTTCAATCGCTTTTTTGCCTTCAATTCCATTGCTGCACGGAAAAACTTCGTACCCCGAATTCGTTAAAACAGCTTGAAGCGTCGTAGAGATTTCGCGGTCATCTTCGATCAGCACAATACGTGTTGCAGCCATAATTATTCCACCAGCGAGGAGAGTTTTGTTCTTTGAGGATCTCAGTTATACCAAAAATGATGCTCGTAATATAGCATTATTCACCAGAGGAAAATTCGCTTAGGCCAAAAACCTGTTCGCAAAGACAGTTCCCTGGTCTTCAAATGCCCTTATCACTAGCTAAATTCAGATAAATAATTACCGTNACTTCTTCACTTCCGTTGTTGCCCAGATGGCCAGGTCTTCTCGATGAATTTTTACATTGTGTCTGCGATCTACAGGCAGAGAGCGGTGAAACAGAATCGTTTGGATGGAATCAGTCAAACGATTTGCCTTTCCCAAAGCAAGCAATTCCTGCTTGAACCGTTCTTTCTGATCTTTGCTTTCAGGAAAATGATTCGCTTCGGGTTCGGCGATCAGCACCGGTTGATGTGTGCCTTTCTCGCCAACACCAACCAATGCACTGCGGTAGACATTTGCGTGTTGATTAAAAATCGCTTCGCAGCAGACCGGATACATTGGCCCTGACGAACGATGCACGATATGAGCTTTTCTTCCACAGAACCAAACTTTGCCTGCGGTGTCAAAATAACCGGTATCTCCCATGCGATGCCAGAATGTGTCGCCATCAGGAATCTTGGCAGCTTGCGTTGCTTCAGGGCGTCTGAAATATTCCCTGGTAACGCTGGGGCTTCGCACAACAATCTCGCCGATTTCGCCTGCCTCTGCTCGAACAGCTTCAGACATCGAAGCAATTGGCCTTTCGACAGATTTGATGATTCGCACATCAACCTGGTCAAAAGGATGTCCAACGCAAGTTCCTTTACCAATCGCGGTTAATGCAGCTGTTTCCTGTAATACCTGTGAAGCAGAAATCGAGCAAACCGGAAGAGCTTCGGTTGCACCGTAAGGAGTAAACATTTCAGTTGAGGAATCCGGGCAGGTTTGCTTCATGCTTTTGAGCACATGAACCGGAACCGGTGCACCGGCTGAAAGAATGCGTTTCAGATACGGAAGCGATTTTCTATTTTCGCTACAGTATTTCCCGACACGATTCCACAACGCAGGCGAACCAAACGCTTGAGTAATCCCCTGGTTTTCAATCGCTTCAATGATTCGAAGTGGGTTCACATCAGCTGGTCGCGTGGGGTCCATGTCGGGTATGATTGTCGTGACACCCATCGCAAGGTTGAACAAGGCGAACAACGGAAACCCAGGCAAATCTTTTTCACCTGGTTGAATATCGTATTGCTGTTGCAGGAAGTCAACCTGTGCATTGAACATACCGTGTTCGTAAACAACTCCTTTGGGAGCGCCGGTACTTCCACTGGTAAAGATGATCGCAGCTTGATCGGTTGATTTGGTTCCCACAGATTCAAAAGGTTTCTTTCCCAATGCCAACAGATCGGCATAAGAAATCCCACCGGGAGAAAAACGATTTCCAACAGAAACATTAAACCGAGAGTTTTTGTATTTCCCGATTCGAATTTTGCGAATCGCATGCACAACCGGGATCGCAACAAATCCATCGGGATCAATTTCATCCAGACATTTAAAAATTCGCTTGCGTCCCATGCCCGGGTCAATCAGCACGACGACCGCTCCGGTTTTGAAGATCGCAAACGTTAATGCAATAAATTCGATCCCGGGACGAACCATCAACACCAGTCGATGCCCCGGCCCAACCCCCATTTGCTTCAAGCCGCTTGCCAGACGATCTGTCTCTTGTTTCAACTGAGCAAACGTCAAATGCGTGTAAGCGACTCGTCCATTTCGGTCACGAGATTCCGGAAAAACAATCGCTGGGGAACTCGGCCAACTTTGAGCAGAGTCATCCAGGCGATCTGCGATATTTAATAATTTTTCTTGGATCATGTTCTATCATTTATATATAGTAAACGAAGCAGACTTCATTGTTGAATTTACGACAGATCAATCCACGGGGACTAAGCAACCGCTTCTGATCGAACTAAAATTTCGCCTCGTCCACCCTCGCTCATATCTCCAGAATATCTTCGATACCAGGCATCATATAAAGCGGGATCAATCGGAAACGGAACAACCTGTTCCAGGTGCTTTAACAATGCTCGTAGGAAAACCGGCTGATACGTGACCGCAGGATCAAAATGAAGACCAAAGGTTCGGTTTACATCTTCCGGTTTCTCTGTCTTGTTTTTCTTAAACAGAATGATTGAACCACGTTTCATTCCAACCCCCAGCAATCCCTGGTGATTGCCGAATAGCAGAATAGATCCAGCCAGCATTTCTTTGCCGACGTAATCACCGACATTTCTTTGTACAACGATAGTGCCGCGCCGCATGCGTGCTCCCACGTAATTCGCTGCGCTACCTGCAACCAAGATTTCGCCTCCGGTCATTCCACGTAATTCACCGGAAGAAGAACTCCCCGCCCAATTCCCGACATTCCCCTGAATAATAATCTGACCACCCGACATCGAATTTCCAACCGCATCAGCTGCATTTTCAGTAACGACAATTTTTCCGCCTGTCATCCCTTCCCCCAGACAATCGCCAACCGAACCGGTGACTTGCATTTTTCCCTGCTTCCATCCTCGACCAATTCCGTGCACTCTGGAAAAGTCACCTTCCCAAAGGATTGGCCGATCAGAATGATCTTCCTCTGTATTCTGATTGTCAGATGTCGCTTGCTTCAAAGAAACTTTACCGACCTCAAAGAAGTCACTAAATGGGACCGTTTGATTCCCATGCCTGATTTTTGTTTGCAGCAGTTCTTCTAAAGATCCGTTATGCAAGACATCATGGAATGAATCACTTAATCCCAAGCCAAACTGAGGTGATCCAAAAGGCTTTATTTTGTAAATAAATGACATAGATAAAACGATTTACGAGAGTAAGAAAATAGATAATTGCAATCAAACGCGATTCACAAACGCAACAAATTCTGTTCAATGATGCTTTTTTACAACACTTAGAAGCATCGTGTTTGCTACCAGAACAATGTTTTCTCATTGCTAAAGGCATCGTAACTGGTGAATGGGTAAAGTATTAGGGCTTTGGAGAAAAAAAAGAGCGAACTCTGTCAAGATTTCTTAACATCGGCATGATTTCTGCATATTTAACTGGCACGATGACTGAGGGGAAACTTTTGAATTGCAGTTAAATAGATTGTTGAGGTTGCCATGTTTCAAGTGTTAGAAATAAATACGATTAAAGAACTTCGCTCGTTCAAGCTTGCCTGGAACGAACTCTCCTCTCGCAGTCGCTCCAAGCGTTTTCAGCTTTCTTTTGCCTGGCTCGAAGCTTACTGGGAATATTCAGGCGATGACCGATCCTTGAAAGTCCTCGTTTCAACATTGGCTAGTCGAGTGATTGGCATATTGCCTTTGGTGACGAAAAAAACAGGATCTCGATTAGGCTCCTTGAACACGTTGAATTACCCACTCGATGGATGGGGAAGCTGGTACGGACCGATTGGACCGAATTCTGCTGCGACATTAACCTCTTGCATGAGACATCTTTCCACATCACTCGATGGCTGGGATTTACTTGATCTTTCTTACACCGATCGAGATCGGCTCGATTTGGGTCGCACTGTGACCGCGGCTCGTAATATCGGCTGGAAGGCACTGGAAAGAACCTGGGAACAAATCCCGTACATCCAAATGAAAGACAGCTGGGATGAGTTCCTGAACACAAAGAATGAATCCGAAATCAATCGCATTCTGGAAAATGAAGCCGAACTGACAGCGTCAGGAAAAGTAGTCTTGCATCATTATCGATCCGATCAGGAAACGAGCAGCGAACTCTCACAACAACTGCAATCCTGGAAGGAAATCGTAAAAAGCCAAACCAGCACAAACAACACGCAAGCCTTGCAGGAATTCCCGCTAATCAAATGCATGGCAGAAGCAGCGGATGATGAAGGTCAACTCGACATGGCTGTTCTTTCGCTTGATGGCCAGCCGGTCGCAGCAACGCTTGGCTTCGTGCATGATCACGGAGTTGAAATCGTAAAGAGCGTCACTGCAAAATCGCAACCTGCTGCAATCGAATCGGTTCTTCTGGGGCGACTGCTCGAACAAGGGCATGTGCTGGGGGATGAGTCATTTGAAGTCTGTGAAAAATGCTCCCTGGCTCAAACTGCTCGCAAGTTATGGGCCACCAAACTGCTCAACAGTTATCGATATTCTTGTGCACCCATGAGGAATATTCGTGGATCGATGCTGTTAAAATATCATTCTATCACTGGTCCTCGCGTTTCACAAAAACGACAAAGCGAACCGCTTCACCAGCAAACCGCCCGAGTTCACAAGACACCGGAAATGAATAGCCATACTTCGTAGGCAGTAGACGCTGGGCTTATTTAGATTTTCGGAACTCCTGGTAGAAACTGCCTGTTACTACTGACGTAATTCAATAGGGAATGTTATGCTGGTCGCTTGTGGATGATACGTGATAAATAAATTGCTCTTGTCTACGGATTTGATGTAGTCAATAATGTACAACGCTTATTAAGCAATCAAAGAAATTAACCAGAGATCAATTAAGGAGATCATTCAGAATGAAGACAACTTTTTCCGCTTGCATGTTGGCAGCACTGGTGTGCCTGTTGAACGTTTCGTCTGCTGTTGCAGCAGACCCCAAAGCTCCCGAAAAGTTTCAAGTGAAATTTGAAACAACCAAAGGAGATATCGTAATTGAGTGCATCCGCGAGTGGTCTCCAATTGGGGTCGATCATTTTCATAAAGCCGTTACGGAAGGTTTTTTCAATGATTGCCGATTTTTCCGAGTCGTGCCTGGTTTCATTGTTCAGTTCGGTATCAATGGCGATCCTAAAGTGCAAAGGAAATGGAAGAAAAATGTCATTAAAGACGATCCTGTGACTCAAACCAATGCGAAGGGAACACTCACTTACGCCACATCTGGTCCGAACACTCGCACCACTCAGTTGTTCATTAATTTTGGTGACAATGCATTTCTGGATCGCCAGGGATTTTCACCATTTGCAAAAATCACTCAAGGTATGGATGTCGTTGCAGCTCTCAATGCAGAGTATGGTGAAAGCCCAAATCAAACCTATATCCAAGATCTGGGGAATAGATATCTGAAAGATTCTTTCCCAAATTTGGATTACATTAAAAAAGCAACTGTTCTCAAAAATAAATAATGAATTGATTGGATTGATTCATTATGCGTGAAATAAAAAAGCGACGCCTCATTTAAGAGGTGTCGCTTTTCTTTTGACTTTTCTGATTGATAAATATTGGTCTTGCAAAATAATGTGAATTGTGGGATTTTCCTCAGTCTGTTGACTGCTTGCAGTCGATAGATATAGTTAGAGAATGAATCAAGAAAATACCATGTTTCTCCAACATTCCGTCGGGGGTTCCTAAAACTTAGCGAGGGCCGTGATCTTTAGTACGGTGAGTGCTTGCACTACCGGATCATCGCTCTTCTCGCAGCGACTCCGCCGTCGCAATCGGAGGGCATGGTTTTTCGCCTCGTCTCACTTCGGT
>JAESQE010000401.1 GCA_016765335.1 Planctomycetaceae bacterium | reverse complement strand
CATTAACGGCCTTGCCGCTCAGATTGACGAAGCTCGCCTGCCTAAAACTGGTCTTGCGACTGCTATTCGCGGATTTGTTTTGAAATGGTATCAAGACCGTCACGAAGCGTAACCCGCAGATATATCCCGTCCTTCGCGCGAACGGTTAAATGCGCCACGGGAACCGGCACTTCCTCTGTCGTTTCAAACCGGAAAACTTTCAAGAACATTGCCATCATCAGGACCTGGATGTCCAACGGCTGTGACTTCTTTGAAGCGTAAGCTTTGATCGGCACCGGTATTACCACCTTCGGTGCGGTGACCTCCACCGCCTTCGGCATCATGGAATAAACTGATTAAACTGCCACTGGCCTGCTTTTCTACATTACCAAAAATGGCCTCTACCTCTGTCCAGGGGTTTTCTCCCGGCTCATCAAACACACTGACAACCAAGTCAGGGTTGTAGTGCGCTACCTGGATGCTGGTTTCAATTTCACAGCCAAATATCGTACAGAACAACCACACACAAACACCTGTGATGCAATAATTAAGACAGGAAGGATCAAGGCTCACAGAGCTAATAATTTCAGTGGTGGTAATGGTGGTAGCCTCTGCCTCACCAGCCTGAACAGGCATGCTTGCTAATTGAAACAAGATAAAAAACACAATGATTAATTTATTCACTATTGTCGCCCTCATATTCTTCTACTAACCAATCTTGATAAATCTGTGTAGCAAGGGAGACATCCGTTATTCCATAAATCACGACCTCCCCATCAAAAATCATTGCTGGATAACGATCCAGGTCATAGGACATTGCCGTCGTCAGTGCTTTATATGCCTTGACTAAATCGGCCTCTAAACGCGCTTTACCAATTTGCTCAATACGTTGTTGCATCACAGCCATGGCTTGCTCTTCGTCAGGTGGCAATAACACGCTCAACCTCGACTCCACGGTTGCCACAGCATCCAAGCTGTATATATCAATCTGCGGCGACTCAGTAGACACCAGAGGTAAACCTGTGATCTCCAATTCATCAGACGTGATGACCATGATGGTGTGTGGATAGGGTTCAAATTGCGCTTGCGCAGGCAACGCCCATCCCATCAATATACAAACAGTCAAACTCTTCATGAAAATAGTCACTGCTTTACTCCTGAAATAATGTGAATGACAATGATTAAGAAAAGACCCGGTTAAAAACATCAATAACTTTCTTTGTACTCAGGAAAGTATTTTTTAGTCCTTTTAAGTTCATATTTATTTCTGTTTATTTTTACTTTCAATTAAATCTGCCACCATAAAAACCGCTTCCAGTTCAGAGCAGTGGTGCTCTTTCATCAAGGCAGCACGTTGTTGCTTCTCATGTTTTTCCGTCATCGCTAAAGCCAATGCCAACGCAGGGGGGACATTTCTAAACAGACATTGCAGTTTGTCTGCTAGCACCACGCCTTCGGTGAATTTACCTGCTTCTTTTCTTGCAGCTCGAAGCATGGCTTTTTGCTCTTCGGATAATTCTTTAAAGCGGGATATTTCTTCAATCTCTTCTTTAGGACACACCATCGCCACCCACCACTCAAACATATTCAACAGCTTCTTTGAGGCATCAGGAAAGTCCTGCAGGTTCTGTGTGGCTAACCATAACCAAGCGCCGAGCTTTCGCCACATCTTGACAATTTTGACCAGAAAAATTGCCAGCAAAGGATTCGTAGTGAATAAATGCGCTTCATCGCCCAACACGAAAGTAGGACGTTCCTTGTATTGATCTCGCTCGACTACGCCATTGATTTGATTCATCAGGCCCATAAAACCAAGCGCTAACTGATCCTCATAACCTTCATTTGCCAACATACCCATTTCCAAAATAGTCACATCAGCTTCCGGCCAGGATTGACCAGGACGGTTAAAAAAATGACCCGCTGTGCCAGAGCAATAAAGCGCCATGGCATCTGCCATATCTTGGGCACGTTCACGCCTTTTTGGGGTACTGGCAGTATTTTGGGAGAGGTTTTTTAATGCTTTTACAACGTCCTCTGTCAACACAATTTCTTCCGGGCAACTACTCTGCTTTTCAATGGCAGCATTAATAATGGCGTCGCGGATTGTCAGTCTATCCGCTCGGGTCATAGCCTCTTCTTCCTTGCTGTCGCCCCCCGTGATCATAATCCGTGCTTTTAATTCCATCTCACCCAGCAAATCACGTTCGTCATTGTCATCACTGCTATCCGATGCTTCTAAAGATTTATCGTGATCAAAGGCGTGGTATTTCTTTTCCCGCGCTAACATCTCATACGCATCTGAAAAAGGCGGTAGGCTGACATCTTCATTAGCATTGAGCGTGACTTGATTGACGCTTAAGCCAAAATATTTGCAGTAATCACCAAACAGTTTGTAGGAGCCGCCTTTTTCGATAATATAAATACACGCCGTAGACAGACACCACTTGTAACAGGAGGTACACCATCAAGGCTGACTTGCCCGAACCCGGCGGCCCAAGCATTAAGCCAAAGGCATTTTTCACCCGATCCTCGACGTTTAGAGGATCAAAACAAAGCGGCTCACCACCACGGTTATAAAATACTAAGCCAGGATTCCCCGTGCCGCGACTTCGACCGTAAAAAGGCAATAAATTAGCCAAATCACTGGAGAAAATCAGTCTGCTTTTTTTGGTTAATTTATCCCGCTTAGGTTCGTAATTCATCGGCAACTGATGGATATAAGTATCCAGCGGGAGCAACTCATCTTTCTCGCGCACCGGGTGCAAACCATTGGCTAATAACAAGGCATTGGCTTCATTGGTTTTGGTTTGTAAATCAGACAGATCATTTCCTCTGACAAATAAAGTCATCACCGTGGGTAATAAATAATCACCATGGGACATCCAATGAAGCGCTTCTCGGGCATCTTGTTCTGCCGCCATTGCTTCAGCCGTTTCACCTTTAGCCGAGTTAAGAATTTGCACTACATGGTTTTCGACAATGTCCTGGGGCTGGATGGTGATTGCAATAGAAAGAATGCAGCCTTCAGGTAGCTTGTCGAATAAGGCATACAGGTTATCGCCAACTTGACGCTCACCAGTGAAATGCCCAGGCATCGGTTTTCGTCGAATCGCATCAATGGTGATTGAGCGATGGGGCATATCATCAAACAACCACACGCCTTTTTCCTGGTCTGACACGCACTGGGAAAGAAATGCTAAATCAGCCAGATCATGGCTGAAGGCCTTCTCTTCTTTTTTGGGTAAAGGCAACAACTCAATGAGGGCATCAAGATCACCATTACTGACTTCTGCCTGCGGATTAAACCATCGCAGTAACCAGGCATATAAATCCTGATCGTCACAACGGCGGATACCAATGCCGGTAGCCAGCATTTGTGTGACAAAACGTGCCGCTACTTGATTAATTTCCTCTACCGCATCAAGTAACTCAATGTCGTTTTGATTTCGACGACGATATAAAAACACCCGTACACGCCTGACTTTCCCGCGCCAACTGCCACCCGTTACCGCTGTATCTTCAAACAAACCGTTTGGATTTGTCACCCGTTTAAAATGGCGTTGCATACGGCCTAAAAAACTTTTGGAAAAGGCCTTGTGTTCAGGAGTATCTCGACAATTTTGGGTATAGTAATTTTCAATCTGGTTCGATAGGGCCGACAAAGAATCTTCGTCATTCACAAAACACTGCACCACAAAGGGATTATCTAAAGCAGGAATTGTATGGTTAATACAGGTTTGAATATTTGTCTGAACTTCCGATAAAAAACGTTGAGAGCGTGCTTCCGTGGAAACCCCGGTAATCTCGAACATAACGGCGGCGCTATACCCATCTTCCAATGTGAAGGTTTGTGAGTCTTCTTCATAGTCCGTCCACGGCAACCAATCTGTGATTGATTTGGGGCGTTGATACAAATTGTTCACCTCTTTTTCCGTGATTGGTCGCTGTTTCTGTTTTTTTGATTTGAACAACATGGCTATTCCCACCCGTTCATTTCACCGGGCATGGCAAGATGCTCGGTGGTATACAAACGAAAAATGGTGGTATAGCCCGGTACAGGCTGACCCGCCTGCGTTAAGTGCCGTGTCACATACATGGTCATGACAGGATTGGGTAACCATTGAAAATCAGGTTCAAGTGGTGGTAANTCATCATCAANNTCNCGCACCGGAAAATCCAATNNATCGGTCGTCACTTGATTAAACTTCTCGTTGTGAATCTCAACCATGGTCGGCATATCCGTGCCNAACACNTTGTCTTTTGAACTNACACACCCACCGAGTATCAGTGGACTAATCAAGCAAATTNNTANAATCTGAATAGNNTTNNGCATAACGTATTCTCCTTGCAGTTGAAATTCGGTCTAAAGGAAGGCTTTGATTCAAGATGGATTGAAACNNNNACNCCAGGGTTCACNACAACCGCATCAAAGCTTTGNCGTTGTCGGGCTAACANCCACTGACTCACTTCATCGGTTGCCGATTGCACCGCCTCTCCCAATGCCAATTTATTGATATCGCCGATGACAGTGCTGGTTGTNGAACCNGTNAGAAGNGAGGTAGANCGTTCTTGCTGAGCATCGGCATACGCCGAGCCAGCAGCCCCTAAGCCTGCNAAGCCCACTCTTTGAGCTAAAAACATGGGTGCATTGGTGACAAAGCGACCGGCCACACACGGAATCCCACTAGGNTCTGAAATATANCCAAGAGGCTGGCCTTGGCTGGTGTGATTGACGATTGAACCATCTTCAAAAATGAACGTCGCGGAAGTTAAACGCGCACTCACACAGGAAAGATTCCAATCGCCAAACCCTAGCCCGCTAAANATCATNCCTTCAATTTCTGGCAGGTCATGNCCATTNGCNAGTAAGTTNTCNTTGCCGATGTATATTTTGACGGGATAAGGGTCGGGTGTTTGCCCCTCAACAGGAATACGGCCAATTANCGCNGTCAATGCCACNCCATCGGTCAGTGTGGNATCTTTGGGAATGGTATAGACCGGTTCANTGNTAATCTCAGGCAGAGACGAATCATTTTGAGNGNCATTGCTTTGGTTCTGGTTACGNTCAGGACGNGACAATAANCCGNTAAAACGNCTGCCCTCACCNTCTTCCTCNCTTACCCNGTCGATGGGATCAAACCACTCACCTCGATTTGGATTAGAAACAAGTGCAATCTCATCATCAAAACCAAANCCNAAAGGCAGNCCCTCTTGATTGACTCCCCNAACATTNATCGGNCTGNTATTTTGNTCCTGATCNCTGNGTAGCTCAGANAGTTCACGTTGAAGAACCAACAAACGCTGCTCCATTGCATCCATTGAGANATTTGTTTCTTGCAAGGTTTGCTGCGTTTGNGAATTNTNTTGCTCTAGTCTTGAAACNCCTTGCTGATTTTCCAACACAAGAGTCATGTTTTCCTGTGTGGAATCTAANAGNGAATCGGCTTTTTCAACCGCTTCACGAGCATAGGCTTGCANTGCCTTNATAGTATCGGTTTGAGTATCTCCATCTTCTCTGCGTANTTCAGGATCNAAACCAGGCAATTGNTCAACNGGTTCATANCTCGTTTNCTTTTCACCACACATCACCAGTGACAAACACACAAAACCAGTNATTACGCCGCCGATGACTAAAGGATTGATTCTTTTTTCAGCCACCGTTGTTCTCCCCGCTTAANGCTGNGTCAGTGAGTGGNAAACCAAGACTNTCAACAAAGGGATNCTGCGACACCAAATATAAAGTGGTTGTNTCTTCACTCTGATTAATTTGACCTAAAGAGGCATGCTGCACCGTCATNGTCAGCCAATCTCCTCGAATCATTCGNCTCAGATCAATGGCCTTATTGTCTTTTGACGATTCAAAGGTTANCGACAAAGTGTGNGGTTGAAGGTTACGNAACTTAACTGCCGTTACTGTCAATCCACCACCACGCCATGAGGCAATTGCCGTGGCTTCAAGAACCCCAGTACGCACTAAAGGAATTGGGTGAGTGATGTCCAGGGGCACACGACGGATAGCATTGTCTCCCACCAATAATCGTTCTGGTGCATAAAGTGCTTGAGCGGCAAAGCGGGTTAAACGCACACGCCAATCTTGGGATTGAGGTTCAGGAGCCAGATTGTTGGAGAGATTAACGACACTANCNNNAGTCAGGACGATCAATTCCTCATTGATACTGGCAACATCATTAGCCACCACATCCAGCAGAAAAATCTGTTGGTCATTAAGCCCCTGTACTCGCATTCGAGTCTCAGGAAAAGTCTCCANNGCGCGGATATACAACACNCCATTGGCNGCAATGACACTCACTTTTGATTGCAAGGAATCAGGCAACCAATACCGAATTTCATCNGGAAAATGAANGATACGTTCGTGGTTNCGTTGCACATGAACAGGAATAGGACGTGCATCCCATATCACTCGTTCCGGTGNACTTGNTTGTGCNAACACGAAAGGGGCAGNCCCTAATGTCATGACACCAATAAAAATTAAAATATATGTTTTCATAATGCCCTCTCAGGTCTCACAAAAGGTTGTTCGATAAGTGCATCGGATAGCAGCTCTGGACGCATGGCGTTATCACAGGCAATCGCTAATCCCCAGGGGTTAATTTCTCTGTCCACATCAAAACGCACCACACGCAAGGGATANCGCAGCAATACATTTTTAACTTCATGACCACCGATGNACTCCACCACATTGACATCCAGCCAGATCATCCAGGAGCTGGTNCTTTCAATTTCTACNCGTTGGCGTGAATANGCCTGNCCNAGAATTTCCTGCATACTGCGTACACGNTGNCGTAANTCTCCCAAGTGTTGCTTTTGATTCATGTCCTCTTCAAGAGCCGCCCGACAGCCGGGNGTTAAAAANCCTTGTAAGGCAAATATCTGTTGGGGATAGTCTTGTTCACCNTCACTTTTCCAGCGGTTCAACTGCTGAAAAATGTAAAGGCCAAAGGTGTAAATGGTNGGTGCTGGCACCGTGTCAAAATCNGTCACTAANCCTTGTGTCATATCGGGGGGTATATAAAGACGACGGGTTTCCTGCAATATTCCAGANCGCCACCAAAGTGCTATTACCATGACAGCCAAACCTATGATGACCAGACGTAAACTGTGGATATGGTCACTGGCAGCCAGGAGCCGCTGCCGTGCCTGATTATTTTTGCCCAGTGTGTTCATCGACNAATCCTCCTGCCGATGTCCCATACCTGGCTTTCGCGAATGTAGGGAGANCGAACGAGATGCAAACTATCAAACCAGAGCCTTAATCTGAGCTGGTAAAAGCCCAGTGGCCTGCCNCGTTTAAGTCGTTGCATCACGCTCGCNCCTATCACNACACAAGCAATGACTAGCAATAATCCAATGCCAACGCCCATCATCAAGTAACCCATCAATCCACACACAATAATGCTGCCAGGCACTAAAACAGCNCCGCCTATCATGACNAGCATCATCAACTCAGAAACACTGCAACCTCGAAAAATNGCTGGNTCTGCATTCAGTCGTAAAGGGAGTAATTCATTGGTTTCTTGATTGANNTTCATGGCTAGATAATCCCCGTGGCTTCATTCAGGAAGAATGANACGATTGCCAGCAACACGCCNGCAATCACTGCGGTTAANCCCACAGATCCCCAATCAGGATCATTTGAGACTCGCGCTTCATTGAACTTCGAGAGTAAAATCCAGCCTATCCAGAGAAATCCAGCGCCGGAAATTGCNAGGGCAATGTAGTCAACCGCGTCCCCNGTCCAGCCTTCCATAAAGGAAAGGTAGTTGCCGTTGGGTGCTCCATTGCTNGGATTGACGGGTTGTGGNAATTGCGCCTGAGCCGCCATTGAGANTAGGCCAAGACAGAGTGTTTGATACACTCTACTCANCCTAAGTCCTCGTTTTTTTNGTACTGCTACTAACGTTAAGGTCTTCATTTTTCNTCCTCATAAAATNATAGAAAAATGTCGATCGTTGCCTTAACCTGTTGGTAGCGGATAACGAGGGGGTAAACTGGTCGAGCGGTTCGCTCGAATTATTTTTTATTGACTGTCCTAATTAAATTTCTCTTTTGCTGTTAAATAAGAAAAAAGCCAAGAAACAAGGTTAAAAAAACCGAGCGTACCGAGCGCATTAAAAAATCATAAAAATTGATCTTGCCATGTGTCCAGGCTTTCCATTGCGTCACGATTACCCAGCACACCCACAAATATAAAATCGAAAAAAAGATGATTAAAATCGTGTTACTAAAACTGCTCATAGGGACGCCAACAGTTGCCCCAGTAAACGCCGCTTCTTGAGATGCTGAAACTGCCATTATTGGTAATCCCCATTGATTGGTGGTAACGCACGGGGTTCACGTCTGACTTCATTAATCACATCCAACAACCCCTGCTTTATTTTTTCCAGATCATTCTTAATTTCCTGGTATTGGATTGGCTGCCTGTCTTCAACATTCTTTCCTTGCTCCGCTTCTTCCACTATCGCTTCAATCATCGCTATCTCTGCCGACGCACGCAGTAGTGCAGCCCGTTCTACATCTGTGATGGCAAACACAGGGCTTGTTCCTAGTAACAATATTAATATGGCAGTTAGTTTATTTTTCATCATGTTTTTTCCTCTTAACGCAATGATCTGATATTTTTACCAGAGACTTGACCTAAAACTTTCCCCAGTATCAGGTAAGTTTATTTTTAAAAATATTTCTTTAATCGTTCAAAGGTAATACGCATGGATAAGCCCACCAGTACGGCAAAAGGTAAAATAATCACAACCGGATCTAAGCTGAAGGGCAGACTGATGTAAATGACGCAGGCCAATACAAAAATAGGGGTAATGGCATTCTTGGCAAGGGTAAAGACATTAGAGCTTTCTCTGCCACCTCCCCAACGACGTAAATCCCGTTCAATTAATCCATCCACTGCCCCTACCCACATTGCCAATAAAAATAGAGGTAATGAAAAAACAATCAGCCCCAATCGAATCACGAATGTCTGACTGACATATTCACCGGCCTGAAGATAATCTTTGTATTGAATGCGCAAATCATTTGCCCATTCAATCACATTCGTGAGAACGCCATTAGAAGAATCTTGAGTGTTATTCCTATTCGGTTTCAGCCAATCCAGATTACCAATCCAGTCAACCCCCGTGGCTGTCCATTGGATTACCGAGGCTTTAATAGGAATAGTTTTATCCACTAATTGTTGGTTCAGGTATGCTTGATCTGCGACCAATACATTCCTGGCATGATTCGATCCTTGTTCTGTCCAGTAATACGTCATCCCAATCCACTCAATGCCAATCGACACAATCAAACTGATCACCAGCCAGGTGATAAATTGCACCAACACAGAAAAACTGTTGCCAATAATGCCTGGCTCTTTTCTCCTTGGTGCCTGATAGTCTTGCTTGCTCGCCATAACTCTTACCGCTGATGATAGGATTGCCAGTCAATGACCGAGCTATAATTCTTGCGCATCGCATGGAGCATCTCACCTAGATCATCCGGCAAATCTTCATCATCAGCTTTTGACGGCAAAGGAATACGGATTTTCCATAACTCACTGCCTTTGAGCAGGACAAAGGCCTGCCCTTTAGGCAAAGCAATCACATCAGCGGGGGCAATCATTGGCACTCGACTAATGCTGATACGATCCTGGTTGTTTGAGGTAAAGCCAAAACTGCCATCACTGGCAGGCGTATCGGTGACTCCCGATACTGCCATGATCTCGCTAACGGACACTTCAGGTAATTGCTTGGTGAACATTTCACAGGTGGATATTTCTTTCACACCCATAATGATCATCGTCCCGATGTTGCCTGCAATCTGACCGGCCTTGGCTTCACTGCCCAGCTCAGCAATGGGATCACTCCAGGTCTGCGTGTATAAATTTAATTCATACCCAGCACCGCCACTTTTATTGATCAAGGTTTTAAACTGTGGCCCGATCAGGTCTGAAAATTCATCCCCATGAATAATAATGGCGGTTTTACGCTTGTTATCGTTGCTAGGGGATTCTCCCTGCTTATGTATACCGTACTTATAGATATGCCCTGCTAAGCTGGTGAGATCACTGAACATTGATGCACCGACAGCACTGGCAACTTCAGGGTTAGTTAAGGCATCCAAACCCACGTACACCACCGCCTCATCACGGATAGCATCCCCCCATTCAAGGCGGTTATTTGAATTTTCATGATCAACAGGATTGGGGGATAAAATGGACGCTATATTGCCCGTGGTCAGTTTTTCCAGAAAGGGCTTCACTGCAATGGTTATTTTTTGAAAATACTCTCGGTCATAACGAAAGACCGAGACCAAACCATCCAAGACTTGATCCAGCTCTCCCTGGGTTTTGAGGTATCGCACCAGTGCAATGGCATCAGGGTGTTTACCCTGCTCCCCCTTAGGCACGGTTTTAATATGTACTTCTTTACGTACTTTTTTAAGTTCTTCCTGCCAATTTTCATTGCCGTTTTCTTCAAGCCAATGCTGCCCATAGGCAATGAGCAAAGGGTCAATATCAGACATATACCGCCTGATTTTTTGAAAATCAGGGGTTTCATTTAAACCCGCAATGGCAACCGCAATAATATTGACAAACAGCCAGACAAATTCTCTAAAGGCTGCCGCATCCCCTTCGCCAGAGAGTTGGCTTGCAATGCGACTAGCCACTTCGGTAATACTGGAAAATGACCCAATCGCATTATAGGATGCACTCAGTTCTGGATACCCCAAATGAAACACAATGAGCTTTCTTCCCGCCCGTTTAGTTTCAATATATATGCGTTTTAGATAATCGGCATCCCCTTTTGGATCAAGCACAATCACACAATTATTGCCCCGGTGAATATCCTGTGTGGTGAGAATTTCCGCCAGTCGAGTCTTGCCATGGCGAGTTCTTGCAACCACGATTAAATGCCCCACGCGATCCAATAACGGCATGGTTGCGTTGGTTTCCGCCCCAAACCCCACTCCATGAATGACGGGATCACCGCCCACAGGAGGCGCGGGGCGCACGGGGTTCAAGACGGAATCAATTGCCGTAAAACGAAATATTATTCTGATGAAAGGCGTGTTTTCACATATTACTTCCATGCGGCGTATCCATTGCGTAAGACGATTAATTTGCAGGTATTGCTCTGCCCGCTTATCACGGGCAGCATAGAGGCGTTCCGTGTGAGTCTGATTCCAACGAAACCCTCTGCCTAAAAACAAGACCCGTTGACTCACCGGAATGTTCTTCGATGACATGGCATAACGTGGGCTGCGTTTAAGGTGACGTTGATAACGGAGAATTTTCCATCCTTGACGACCTCGCCAACAACCCAGTACGACGAGACAACTGCCACTGATTAACGCCACCGATGGGGTCATCATTACAATTTCAGGGGCTTTGAAGACAATGCCTGCTGCACAAAAAGATACCGCAGCAGAAGCCAGTTCCACTGGTGGCCTCAGCAAGACTTCAATTTCATATTTATCGGTCATTGTTCCCAGCCATCTTTAGAAAGCAAAACCGGGTAATAGGTCAATCCCAACTTTTCGGCAAACCCTTGTGCTGAAGCCGGGATTAAGCGTAAGTCACCGGCAATCGACAACATCAACTCGACATCACTCATGTCTTTGGCTTCGATCAATAATCCCACTGCATTGATTTCTGTGAGTGCTTGTTTTTTATCTTCTAGCCACGCTTGTGAGGCCGGATCACTGCCCACTAAAAAGAGGGGTTGCTGTAAATACCGTAGAGACATTGGAGTAACCGTTACTCTGCCAGGGCGCATGGAAGGTGTTTCAATGGGTAATTGGAATGGCGCAGAATTCTGATTTGGGACGACTCTCACCACTTCACTGTCAACCCGACCTGGTACATAAGGGGCAATGGAATAGGTATTGCCGGAATCATAAATAATGGTCACTGCTTCACTGGTGTTAAATGCAAATGCTCCCATCAATGAAAATAGTAGGGTGAATTTTTTCATTTAAAGTTGCTCCCAATGTTGCTTCACTTTCTGGCGGTAATGCTCTGCTTGAATGAGTGATTGTTGATCTTTGCCCGGATCGTGATACGCACCCACTGCCTTCCACCAATCACCATTGAGCTCAAATTGTTCCCGTAAGATGATTGCGCCTACATTGAGATTATTGAAAGGGACAAGCGCCTCACTTACATGCTGAAATCGTTGGTGATGCCAATGCCAGGACACTTGCATAAGGCCAAGGTCAATTGACTGATCTAAGGCGATGGCATCAAGTGCTTTTTGCAAAGCCTCTTGCTGAGTGGCGCAATATATCCCTTCCCCTGCTATGTTTAGTGCCCACGGCCAAGGGTGTTGGGACTTCTGATAAGGACTACCACTTTCTGCCATCGCAACCGCATAGAGAATATCCGCAGGGACGTGCCTGGCACGTCCAACTCTTTGATAGGCTGAGGGAATGGCTGCCAATGCTGCATTGCCTTTCAGCAATGCCATCCCCACGACCCATTGCGTAAAGTTGCGACGGTTCATAAGCCTAAATTTCTAGGATCTAACTGCAAATATTGATCGTTGCGCTTGAGGAAGATAGGCAAGACAATTCTATTGAGCTCAGCGGCTTGATTGACAAGACGGCGATACAAACCTTCATCACGGTTTAAAGTAAGCTCTCCTGCTTCGACCCACTGTGTTTGAATATTATTTTCTAACGCCCACTGATCCACTGCGTCATTATCAATTGCCTCTCGGATATAAACATCCACACCGGATTCAGTGACCTCTGCCAACAGTCCCATTAAATGGCTGATGGAAGACAGACATCTGCCACAGTCAAGTGGCACAAAAATTAACAACCGGTCATTGGCTAAAAAGATTTGCTGCGCTTGGCGTGCCGCCTCCTGGGATTGCGATTGTTGTAATTCATTCTCGAAATATGGAGCAAGCAAACGTTGATCTAACATCCCAACAAAAGGGTATAAACGGTCAAAGGCTGCTCGATATGCTTGCTGGAAATTAAGCACTCGTTCAGTCAATTCAAACTCTTGTTGCGCATACAGCTCGGCATAGCGCCTTTCATCTTGCGGATTTTGTGGAAACATCCCTAATGCCATTAACGGATCAAGGTTCTCATTCCACTTACCCAATGGCCCTGCCATCAACTCAAGATAGCGCTCATACTCACTGATCTCTAAACGCCATAAGGCGGCTTGTGTTTCCACCACTTGAGTACGAGTAATGGGGATCTCCAGGATTGCCGTTTGGCTGGCAGTATTCTCCCCGTCATTGGACGCGCCAAAAGCACTCACACTCAACAGACATAAACCCAAGCCATTAATTAACATTGCACCTCGTTTCACTGTCCAACCCTCCCTTCACTCCACTGACTATATTGATCCCTCACAAACTGGGCCGCTTCCACAGGGGGCATCGAAGCGGTTGTCTGAACAGGAATTGAAAGCTGTGCGCCAATCTCTAAGGCATTCATGTTGCGGCCACTAAAGGCATGAGGGTTTTCCTGAAATATCTGAATCATTCTCTGTGCCAGGCTCATGCCATTTAAGCCAAGGGATTCAGCAATACTGCCTAGACTTTCACCGGATAAAATTGGTCCATAAATATGAGACGAATCGGATGGGGATTCTGGGATTGCTTCAATGACCACAGTTTCAATCTGACGATTTCGTTCGCTCCAATCAAATGCCGCTTGCTCAATATCCAATGGCGTGACAAAGTGTTGATAAGACTCTTTTAATTCATATTTCACTGTCCGAGTCACAGAATTAATGACTGGCTCAAAACTTTCGCCGCCCAATACTGTCAAGGCATCAACCACTGTCATTAACGCCAAATGGCGATGGGGTTCAGGCAAAACTTGCATCAGTAAAATTGTTTGTTCGGATGGAATTTGTTCATCGGTATTAATGAGATATCCATACGGGGCAAGTAGATATCTAATGCCTTCGCCAACGATATTGATTGAAGGAGGAATATGAATATCCACCACACTCTGAAGTAATGACGATTGTTCTAGGGTGACTCCAATTTCAACCGCACTATAACGATTGACCGACACGGTCTGTGAATGGTCTTGTGCTATTCCAACGGAAGATACACACAAGGACAGGGTAACTATCAGCAAAGTCTTTTTGAATGTCATCATCTCTTTTCCATTTTGTTGAATGAAGGCAAAAGACTATAGAAAGATCACCTACACCCGTGACCTTAATGTTTCCTTCAAGCCAGGAAACTTAAAAAAATGGCGAAGACTTACCTGTAAGGGTAAATCTTCGCCAAGGGTGACTAGATACATTCAGCCAATCCGATCTCACCAAGGTTTGTTTTAGTTGGCAATGGCGTTGTCATTAACATGACATAAAACTCCCATCGCACTCGAAACATTTTAAATGATGAATTAATCGCTAACTGATCTTCTAGTGCTAAAAATAACGCTTCAATCGAATTGTTCTCAGTAATTTCACCGTCGGCGTTAATGCTAAGATCATTACCATTGCGGCCAATTTGAATAAAGCCAGTGACAAAACAATCAATATTGGATAACTGACTCAATATTGAATTCACCTTATCTTCATCAAAGTCCGCTTTCAGTTTTACATTTCCGGTTATTTCTAAATATTCCATTGTGATTCTCCAAATCTTTCAAGATAGAAAGAGAAAAACATCCCCAGGGGACATTTCTCCCCAAGGGCTGGCATAAAACCATTCACGCTTTCATTGCTGTGTTAATCGTAAATGGCTTATACCCGTTCAGTGCTATTGAGGCTGCAATAGCAACAGTAAATGCTTGTTCATCGAGTCAAGGAGGAACGCAGGCAACGCCGAGTAGTCCTTGATTCGAGCTTGGTTTTATAACCTTTTCCAAATGGGAGCAGAAACTCTGCACCCTCTGCCTTCGGCGAGAACGGGAAGGCCAACCGGCTAGGGCAGCGCCCTTTGAGATATGTTTTTCGAAATCCTTACGTTCCTAGATACACCGATGTTATGGATTTGCGTTCGTGCCCCAGTTCTTGGGAGATGGCTAGTCGAGCAAGGGAATCCTGTTTGCGTTCCTCTGAATTAAGGTTTTGAGAATTTGGTCCGCCGCAGGCAGGTGAAGCCCATCCTGTCAAAGCAAGATAACGTTCTTGTGCATAACGGTGGCGTAAGCCATGCATTCTTGAAAGCCCTGCCTTGTACGTTTCACTTTCATAAATTCGCATTTGTTGGACATACTGCATATGATCTGGAATCAACGACCCTCTTCCCGCCAGTACGTGCGCTCTGGCTAATACGTCTCGTTGCTCATCCGTCCTGATTGGAATCTCTCGCGCTTTACCCCCTTTACACCAGGATGCTTTAAGCCGAATGTGATTTCCCTGATCAGCATAATCCGGCGTAAACTTCATGGCTTCTTCACGCCTGAGACCAAATGCCTTTTGTAATTCCAAACTCATTTTGATGGTGGGACTGTCTATTCTTGCTAACAGCGCCTTATCTAAATCGCAGGCTTTAGAAGAGTTAGTAACAAATATTCGGTCGGCAATTCCATAAAAGGCATTGTCATTACAAATGACATTGGACTTGTTGATTTTTTCAGCCCACCAACGCAGCACTGACATGCGGTTTTTTATTGTTCCGGGTGTTAAACCTTCTTGATGATAATGGTCTACCAAGGCTTCAATGTGTTTTGGCTTTAAGGAGTTGGCCTCCATACGCCTAAATCCTAATGCCAATAATTGATTGGCGATGCCCTGCAATATTTGATGGCGCTCTGCCTGTGTTCCATGACTGCCATCATGGTTACGTTCACATAAATTCTTTAATTGATAATTGAGTTTTTTCATCTTCGCCCTCCAATGTGATGGAACAAAGATGAGAGAATTGATCAAAAAAAGAGACGGTAAACTTTCCCAGGACTCAGGAATGTTTATGAATAGTAGGAGGTATTTTTTACGAAAAAGAACAAGAGATCGATTTCACTCACAGTCAATAATCCTATATGCAAGGATTATCAAGGAGAGAATAAGTTGAATATTTCAATTCAAGCCTATTCAGTAAAGCCAACTTTCCACAGTTAATGCTACGTTAATACATTGACGTAACGACGGTGATTAGCTTTTCTTTCAAAGGTGTCTTTCTATGCAAAAAAGCAGGTTTTATTTTATGTTCAGTTTGTCCGTTTAAACGGTGTAGGCGTCCGTTAAAACGGTTGCCTCTTTATACTCTGTCCGTTTAAACGGTTGTCTCTCTTTCCTCCGTCCGTTAAAACAGACGGTTGAGCCACTGAACATATCGGTGTGATACGTTTGGTAAGTGTTGATGACTGTCTATTAGTGGTAGCTAATAGAGAATAACCATACTGCTGGTTATAAATGTCACAGGACACCACTCCCTTAAAACCTGATTAGCTAAAAAGCCATTAGACCAGTGATCCCAGTAGGGGCTGATGTTAATAGTTTTCTTGCATCAGACGGGTACTGCATTTTTTCTTATAGGCAATTCTCCTAAAGTGAGTAAATAAACGCTCATGCTTAAGCATGAGCACGAATGACGGCTCTTTTGAGCCGCTGCTATTGAGTATGCAATAGCCACATTGGTTGACTAAAAGTATGAAGATCAGGTGATTGGAATACGCCCATAATGTTTCCGTCATGTCAGGAAAGTATCTGGAGGCCATGCGTGTCCTACTCTCTACCTCCGCGTCACTACCTAGATGTAGTGACGCGGTTTAACGGAAAATGACCAAAAACAATATTTTTCTGGATAATAGGCGAATCTATTGTGGATTGATTTGTCCTGTTTGAATCGGTACGATTAGGGCATAGTTTGCATGGCATGCGGAAATACAGGCTTATTGGAAAAGCGTCGTCTTAGATTGAGAAAGTGTGTTTTTAAGAATATTAACCCATGACTAGATAAGATTGTCGCCATGACCAAAGATGAAAAAACACAGGTTGTTCTAGATTACATTTCACTTCATGTTCAAAACAAAGTGGACAAATGGGTGCCTGAAAACAAACCTGCCAGTACGACACTGCTCTCCGTGTATGACGACATCATGAATGGTATTTATGGGGATCTTGTTCCAATAGAAGGTGGCTACCAACTTGAAATTGACGGCTCTGAACGCGAAGACGGGAAGCCTTTTATCTACAGTTTTCAGACTGACGATTAAGCTCAAGCTACCAACCCTGCTCTTCTTAAATTCCCCTTAGTTCATTTTTAGGCTATTACTGCCAATTTCTTTTCCCTTGCTGACCCTTATCACATTGATCGCAAGTCATGTAATGGCAGCGTTACGCATTTTCTATAATTAATACTCTAACTTTCCTGTTCATTCGGAAAGTAGTTTCTGTCTAATAAAAACCAAGCCGCTCAAATTAGTGGGCCTTAACACCAGCGTATTGCTGACGGTTAAGACGCATATAATTGGAGCAGTAGGCATGTATGATCATTCTAAGGTGGAACACTATCGGTTTTCCTCCTCCATTGGTACCCATGAAATTAGGTGGGGATTACGGCGAGTCGATAATGGAGAAAGAGTGGTCTCTGACGATTGTTTATTGCTGGTAGGCCATGCCCGTCATTTTTACATTGATTTATATGACACAGGTGATTGTGCTGAAACCCTACTGGATAAACTGGACTACGACAGTGCCATTGCTCCCTTTACTGACCTTTACTGGGAAGAAGATTTAGGGTGTGCCAATCGAGTCGGCTTCTTAGATGACCTTGATTGTCATTTGTATGACAGAGAAACATTGGAACAATTAGCTTTGATCATGATTTCCACTTCCTGGCATACAGAATTCATGGATAATCTACTAACACCTGATTTCAGGAATATCTGACCACCTCGAGGTATAAGCAGGTAACTTCATATTTAGCGGCATTGACCTGTCAGGCCAGTATCAAGAGCTGTACAGCTTATTTGAAGGGCTGGCCAACCTTCATCAAAGAAGGTAATGCTGCCTTTATTACCGCCGTGGGGCAAGCCTATAAAGCCAATTAAAAAGTCTTAGCTCCGTTAATCATACAATCTAATCATCCACCGTAGTTGCAGCGCCATGGGTTCGGATTTCATAACCGTTGTTCTATTGGACAGGAATATGTTCACCACACTTCGAACATTGATTACGCCTAAAACGCGCAGAATGTTGTGTTCGCGTCATAAGAAACAACACGTATTAATACTTAGTCATTGACCTAACTATCTAAAACAATTTATAGTTAGCCATATGGATAACAATCAATCAGTATTAAATTCTGTATTTCAAGCACTGACTGACCCTACACGCCGAGCAATTATTAAACACCTTGGTAGAGGATCAGCAACAATAAGCGAATTGGCTGAGCCATTTGATATGGCTCTACCTTCCTTTATGAAACATATTCGTATTTTGGAAGAATCAGGACTGGTCGATTCAATAAAAGTCGGACGTGTAAGGACATGCAAAATAAAACCAAAGAAGCTAGTTACAGCTGAAACATGGATCAATGAGCAGCGTATCGTATGGGATAGTGCCGTAAAATGATCTTAAAGAAACATGAATTACAATAGGCAGTGTATTTGGTAGCACCATACCCCAAACATAATCATAGTAAATAAGGGCTTTAGGCGTTTTGAACTTTGAAAATTATAAAAATTATATTAAGCAGATAGAAATTGGGAAACAACTTCCCGATTCTATATATGTTCATAATAGCGCGACCTCAACATTACCTGATGAGTTGTATTGCGTGTTAATGAATATTGCAAAAGCACTAAAGATTCAGACAAGTGACTGGAATATTCTAAAACTATATAAACGTGATTTTAAGGTAGCATTTCTAAGCTATCCCGATTTTAAAGAATTTAGCTATCCTTCTCTCCGACACAGTTACACTGTAGATCTAACAAAGCTCTCTGTGAGAAAAGCATCTTATGAAAACTCTGAAAATCCACCAATACTTCATAGAAAGGAAACATTTGTAAATCATGATTTTCCGTTAAAGCCAACCTTTGAAGAAATCACAGCTGAAGGCGAAAAAATTGGACTTTATGAAAACCCCCGATCTATTGGCTTTAAAATAAATTGGGAAAGATTGATTTCTAACAAAGGGTATTATCTCAATAAACAAGGCAGACTCCAACCTAAAGCCGATAAAGAAATTGAGCAAGTTGAAAAGCTATCCGCCCCTATCGAAGTTGAGCGACATAGAACAGCCATTGACCGCAACCAGCTTTCATCGCCCATGCAGATCCTCGCTCGCCACAATTACCTAAATGGCGATTGGACAGTGCTAGATTATGGCTGTGGAAAAGGTGATGATTTACGTGAATTAGAGGCTCACGGTATAGATATTTCAGGATGGGATCCCGTACATTATCCCGATGGAGAACTAATAAATAGTGACATAGTAAATCTTGGGTTTGTCCTTAATGTCATTGAAGATAGGGAGGAACGAACTGAGACCCTCAGAAGAGCTTGGGAATACGCAAACAAGTTTCTTATTTTATCTGTGATGATTGCTGGTGAAAGTGTTATCAGTCAATTTACGCCCTATCAAGACGGAATCATCACCAGCAGAAAAACCTTTCAAAAATATTACTCTCAGTCAGAGATTCGTTCATATATTGAAACCACATTTGATGAAAATGCAGTAGCCGTTGGACAGGGTATTTTTATTGTTTTCAAAGACAAAATGGAAGAACAGACTTTCCTGTTGGAAAGACAACACATAAGACGGAATTGGCAACAAAAGACACAGCGACAAATAAAGACTCGTGAGCCTGCTTTACAGAAAGACATTATCGATAAGCACCTTGAGCTATTCACTGATTTCTGGGAAACCTCTTTAGAATTAGGCAGAATTCCGGCGAATAACGAGTTTGAATTTACCGAGCAAATCCGCCGCGTGACAGGATCACACAATAAGGCACACCTAGCACTCATTAATCATTTTGGTAATGAACTGTTTGATGAGGCGCAACAAAAGCGGAAAGATGATTTGCTGGTTTATTTTTCGCTGGGACTTTTTGGTAAGCGCAAACCCCAAACCAAAATGCCCGATAGTTTAAAAAGAGATATTAAGTATTTTTATAACAGTTACAATGATGCCATAGAGCAGTCTAGGGAAGCACTATTTTCCGTGGGAGATCCTGAACTGATAGAAACTGAATGTAACAAAGCCTATGATCAGATTCAATCCGGTGAGCTTACGAAAGGTCACAGCTACACCTTCCATAAAAAGTATTTGGGAGACTTGCCTCCTGAATTACGGATATATATTGGGTGTGCGACTCAATTGTATGGTGATCTTGAAAACTTCCATCTTATAAAAGCACACATGACCTCTGGCAAAGTAAGCATCATGAGATATGATGACTGGAGTAAAGACGTACCGTTACTTGTTGAACGTATAAAAATTAAAATGCGGGACCAGGATATAGACTTTTTTGATTATGATGGAAAATACGAACCACCACCTCTCGAAAATAAAGTCCTATTCTTGTAATTTAAAACTAAATGAATCATTGAGCTATTTTTCATCCCTAGTTAAGACATAAATCTTTGCAAGAAGATAAATTTAAGGAAATTTAATTTGTTTCGAATTACTGCAAGAACTGTTTTAGAGCTTGGGTCTGAACTAATCAGCTCAGACATCATCGCGTTCTATGAACTCATTAAAAATGGATTTGATGCAGGTACCAAGGAAGGTGTCGATATTAAATTTGATATCGTACTTCCTAGGAGAGCTTATTTTCGGATCAAAACCAAAATTGATTCAGGTATAAGCTATGAAGAAATAAAAGTTCAGATAAAGACGGAGTTTCTTTCGACGGCGAGCGAAGGGGCTCGCCGAGGATTCGCTGAGGCCGTTGATGAAGCAACATCTATTGAATCTCTATCTCACAGTTTTGAGATAGCTCAGAAACGTTTTAATACGATCATTGTATCCGACAAAGGTCTCGGAATGACGCTAACAGACCTTGATCAAAATTTTCTCGTAATTGGTACGTCGTCACGAAAGAAAGAGGTTGAAGCCGCACTCAAGCGTGGCGACGAAGAAACGCCGTATCTTGGTGAAAAAGGTATTGGTCGTCTTTCAGCTATGAGGCTTGGGGAACGGCTACGAGTTGAGACTGCTAAGGCTGATGACACACAACTCAATATACTCGAGATCGACTGGGCAGCGTTTAGTGATCTCGATGCCATGCTTGATCAAATACCGATTACACCAAAGATCGGAGGTGACAAACCAAGGAGTGATTGGTCCGGCACCTCAATTGTTATCAGCGACCTTCTTGAAAATTGGACTGAATCTCGAGTCCGCGAAATGGCCGAGTATGATTTCGCCCGACTGACTGATCCTTTTGCTGATGCAAAATCACGTCCTCGTATCGCAATCTATTGGAATAGTGATCGTTTATCGATTCCAATTATGACGAATGCTCTCCTCAATGCTGCTCATGCTCGTGTGACAGGGACTTATGAGATTATCGATGGCTCCCCGATCCTTACCTGCAATTTTGAGGCACTTGATCTAGGTTTTGAGCATCCAGTCGAGCGACAAACGTTAAAGCTTCCTGAAGAAGACCTTCAAGCGGCGATTATTGGCAAAGATGGCCCAGTGGAAGACTCAGCGCTTACCTCTGTTGGGCCGTTCAGCTTCGAAGCACATTGGTACAATAGACGACGTCTCTCTGGCATCGATAGTATCGGCGAACAGCGTGCTGTTCGGGAATTGCAGGAAAAATGGTCCGGTATTCTTTTGTTTCGCGATAGGTTCAGGGTTTTCCCATATGGCGAAGATGTAGATGATTGGTTGGAGCTTGATCGAAAAGCGCTTAGAAGATCCGGATATACTCTTAACAAAACACAATTCATCGGTCGCGTGAATATATCGCGAACCCGCAATCCCATGTTAGTTGACCAAACCAATCGGGAAGGTTTACGCGAGACCTCCGAACAATATGTACTTCTTCAGGTTCTGCGATATACCATTCAAGACCGGCTAGGGACCTTCATGCGCGATGTCGAGCGGCAATACAAGCATCAAAAGATTGACCTTTCGGACGCACAGACAAAAGTTACTAAACTTGAGGAGCGCGCTCGCACCGCCATTCGAAAATTGAAAAAACTCACACCATCTGAGGGAAATGAAGCAATTGAGAGCCTTCAGGAAACCTTATTTGAATTTTCGGAATTCGCAGCACAGGCTCGTAAAAGAATCGAGGAGGTGGAGCAAGAAAGCCGCCAAATGGTTGAGATGGCTGGCGTCGGCTTAATGGTTGAAGTCGTGGCACATGAACTGGCCAGAGCATCTGAAAACGCTCTTAATGCTCTTACCAAGCTTACAGGCAAAGATGTACCTGATAAGTTACGAAGTTACTTCAGTACTCTTCAAGCAGAAATGAAGAGCATTGGTAAACGGATTCGTGTTCTGGACCCGCTGAGCGTATCTGGTCGCCAACGAACAGAGATGTTTTCATTGGACGAATTGGTCCGCAATTCAATAGAGGCGCATGACGCACAATTTAAGCGACATAACATATCTATCGTTTGGGGTACATCAAGACGCTCCTTAAGAGTGCGAGCAGTAAAAGGTATGATCGTACAAATAATAGAAAACCTCATTTCAAATTCAGTCTATTGGTTAGATATGCGAGCAGAGCGCGAACCTTCTTTCAAAGCTGAGATAAAGATTAGCTTATCTAGCGGCCCTCCAACAATAACATTTGAGGACAATGGACGTGGGATTGCTCCTGAAAACCGTGAACAAGTATTCAAGATGTTCTTCTCCCTCAAAGACAACAAACGTAGACGTGGGCTTGGCCTTTATATTGCGCGTGATGCAGCTCAGCATCATAACGGCACGCTAGAACTTGATGACGAATGCAACCCAGATACTGGCCGTCTTCATCGCTTTATCCTCGAATTACCAGGAGGAAACGAGGTATGAGTCTTAGTGACTTACTTAAGGAAAAGAATATTAAAAACGCACTTATCGTTGATGATGTCTGTGATGCTGTGCCAACGATAAATGATATTGATCCTGGAAATGAGGATTGGCCTACGTTCAATGATGATCTGCTCGAAGAGCACCGAAATAAGATCTCGAAAGCGTACCCACCGGCCTCAGATAAGCCATTCGATGAACTTATAGCCGATAACGATTATATTGCAGCAGTTTGGAACCTAAGGGGTGAACTTGGCGTAATCTGTGAGCCGGTCTTTGCAACCTACATTGACGACCAAGCATCAGACCAACATCACATAGATCTAGCAATTGAAAAGCTCAAAGCACTTGGTCTTAATTGTGAAACATCTGGACGAGATTTTATAGATGCCGCTCAAACTGCCGATTTAATCTTAATCGATTTGTTTTTCAGTAAGACGCAAGATGATACTGCTCTAGAAGAATCAAAGAACAAGCTCTCTCAAGCACTCGAGACACGGCGCAACAATCCCCCATTAGTGATTCTCATGTCGCGTAGCCACCGCTTAGAAGCAAAACGGGATGAATTTCGAGATGATGTTGGCTTGCTGGATTCCTCATTTAGAATCATAAGGAAAGCTGACTTAGAGGACACGGATCGCCTTGAGCGTCACCTTATACGTCTCGCTGAAAACTCTATAGACTCCCGCAGATTGGCTACTTTCTTCTGCACGGTTGAGGACGGCATGAAGAAAGCAACCGAGAGTACTCTGAAATTATTACGTAACTTGCGCCTTTCTGACATCGGTCAAATTCAACAACTTCTTTTAAATGCCGAAGGTCAACCCACCGGAAGTTATCTCGTCGATGTATTTGATCGTGTTCTTCAGCATGAAATCGAACGTGACACAGGTATTATTGATGCAGCAATCGAACTGAATCAGTTTTCCACCTCAAGCCACCCCCCTCCCTTTGTTGCTGGTTCACCTGAATTGCAAGAATTGGTTGAACGCTTGTTAACTCAAAATGCGAAGAGATTGCGCTTACCAGGAGCATTAGAGGCTTCTGTTACTTTTGGCGATGTATTAAAGATATCCGAAAATGTCGACATTGAACGCCTCAAGTCTGAAGTTCTTGTTGACCTGACTCCAGATAAAGTCTTGTTAGTTCTTACACCAGCATGTGACCTTCAACGTAGTGGTGTTCCACGGATTTTGTTGTTGGTAGGTACGGCAAAACTACTGAATGTACAGGACTGGTCATACGGAAATGATGCTCGCACCCCTGCAATTCGTATTGGTCAGGAGCTATATTGGATAAAGTGGAATTTGAAACATATTGATACAGTCTCTCATGAGCAGCTCAACCGAGCGTTTCAATCTGACGATCTAATAATAGCAGCACGCCTACGTGAAGCTCACGTTTTAGAACTACAGCAACGAGTGCTTTCCGGACTTGGGCGAGTGGGAATGATAGCTACACTTCCGGCCACATTTCCAGTGAATGTTGAAGCCTATTATGCCAACACTGAAGGTATACCGACAAGACTTGAGGTACCCGAACTGGCAGAAGGAGCGGTATGCTTTGTAGGACGAGATAGCAATAGCGCACCAGCCTTACGACTCATTATGACAGATCACTGCTGCGATGCTCTGACAGACGCTTATGCAGGAATTGATGAAAGACAAGTAGCAGAATTGGCGAGACAAGCTTTCAATCATGCACGTACATCAGGCGACTTTCGACACATATTGACTACTGGAATTAAATTAAAAGGAGCTAAAGACAACCGATGGACTTATATAGCCTCCATAACAGGTCAGGACGCAAACATCCCGCATATGGGACTTTTAGCTTGGAACTTTCAAAACAGCACAAATGTGCTTATCAGAAAGGATCTATTAAAAGCTGGAATAATCCTTTTAATCGAAGATCGGGAGCAAACTGAAGCCCCAGACTTTGAAACTGTTGTAAGAAGTGGACTTATTCAACCAGAACCTGATCCCACATAATTAGTTTCATCATAATCTACTGAATAAATGTTTATAGGAATTAATTAAGCAAACCGGATTTAAGATATGGAAGATAGGGATGACAAACTGTTAACTCCGCTTGATGCCTCTCTCTACCTTGGAATTACAGCAGAACTTCTTTTTCACTTTACAAAGAAAAATTTTGCGAAATCTAACAGTTTACGCTCTTTGCAAACAATAGAGCTCGAAGGTAAAACTCGATTTAGTGAATTAGAGCTAAGTAAATTTAACAAATTGCTTGACGGGAATTGGTGTGGACCTAACGAACCCCGCCCTAGTATTCCAAAGGCAATTCTAGATCACTTAAAGGCTGAGAGCCAAAACCAATGCGCTCGTTGCGGGTCAGGCAGTGGTGTAGATACAGCGCACATTACTCCATGGTCGGTTAGCAGATCTCATCACCCTCATAATTTGATTCGCATTTGTACATCATGCCATCGGGAGCATGATGTACAGCAAAGTCTACCAACGGCCGAATTGAAAAAAATCAAGCAAAATCTAATTGATCGTACACGTGCAAGATTAAAGAATAGAATCCGTCTCCCGACATCCCTTCTTCGCCCTCCGAGGAAATCTAAACAATTTTTTGGTAGAGAAATTCAATTAGAGGCTCTTACAAATTCATTGCAATCAGGTGAATCTGTGATAATTAGTGGAGTCGGTGGTATCGGAAAATCTGAACTGCTTTTGCAGGCATTTAGTCGTATTGAATCTGGTCGGATCGTGCTGTGGTGCAACATCGAGGAGTATAGAGCTGTTACAGACCTCACCACGGCATTGCGCACTGCACTTACTGATGACGGTATAGTATGTAGTGAAGAGGAAATCCCATTTCGTCTTGATGATATTCATGCGTGTGTAGTATTCGATGGTATTGAACAGATTAATCTAGATAACCTGGATGAGTTCGAGGATGTAATAATCCAATTGATGCGAGACACATACCGCACTCAGTTCGTTACGACTAGTCAAACTTTGTTGTACCGATTCCCAGCAGATGCGCGCCTTCAGCTAAAAGGACTAGATAAGCTTGCTAGTCGACTATTACTTCATGAAACATATACGAGTCACGGTGAAGCCTCTAACAGTCACTCTGACGAAGAATTACTACTATTTTGTGATGGGCATATTTTGGCAATCAAGTTTGCAGGAACATTAATTGAATATTATGGAAGCACTGCTAATGCTATGGCAGAAATAAAGAAAAATGGAACACAATCTATTCGCATCCCTGGCAGACAGCACCACAATCGGCATACCTCATTAGATCTATGCCTCCAAACCGCGTATACAGCCCTTTCGTTAGATAGTCGAAAGTTGCTCTGGGCTCTAGCTCTAGCCCCAGCAGGGCTTATCACACAATATTTAGAAAAAGAAAGGGGTAATTTGGAAAATTCTAAGGAAGCTCTAGCCTCTCTCCGTCGATGGAACTTTGTTAATATCATACCGATAAACGAAAAAATAAGTCGTGGCCGACTACTAACACCAATTCGTCAGTTTGTAACAGACCGAGCCCGCCTTGATGAACCAGATTTATTTGAGGACGTAGTGCGTCACATGATTCAAGAATTTAGCGTAATGGTGGCTGTACTCGAACTCCATTACGACACCCCCGAAGACACACCTCAGGTTATGCAGCGATATAAAGTAGAACTCCCGAATTTTTTAAATGTTCTAGAGCTGGCTCGAGAAAGAGGGAACGATAGAGAACTAGTAAAGGCCGCAATAAATATTGTTTCTTCTTTAATGCGATATTTTTTCGTTTCAAGAATACCTGAACAGGGTGCCCGAGTCATGCTAGACGCAACAGAACTTGCTATCAGTTCCAAGAATTTTGAAGATGCTTCCAGTTTAACAAAATTATTTATGTCTTTAGCATCTCGTAGTTTCGATGATTCACTAATGTCTAAAGGTCTCGATTTAGTTAATCGAATAGAGAGAAGTATTGGTGCTGCAGAAGGGGCGCCAGATTTAGCTATCTCCCGAGCAATTGCCACCCAAAAACTGGGAGACTTTTCATCAGCAGAAAAGCATTCTCAGCAAGCCTTTGAAGGTTATCGTACTCAACTCCGATCAGCCAAAGAAGACAATCAATCTGAAGCTAACGATCATGACCTACATAACAACATGTCAAATGCTCTCGGAATGCTAGGCTATTCCCTTCTTTCACAAAAAAGATATAGAGAAGCAGTAAAGGCCTATCGTCACTCTCTCAGCCATGAAAGAGGCACCTCAATTGGCGTAAATCGTGGACAAACTCTTCATCAAATAGGGAGCTGCGAGTCTTACCTGGGCAACTACAAAGCAGCAGGAAAACTCTACTTTAAGGCTGTCAAAATCTTCCACTTCGTTGG